>WREJ01000052.1 GCA_009779395.1 Coriobacteriia bacterium | reverse complement strand
GAGATATGGAACTACGTAATGTCGAGAACCTGATTAAAGCACTGGATGCCTCGGGCATTTCAGAGGTAGTAATCGAAGACGGTGACAGCAGAGTAACCGTACGTAAAGCTGATGCACCAGCAACGGGTACGGGTGCTGGTGGTGGCCTTGCAGCAGCTCCGGTAGCCGCAGCTCCTGTTGCAGCCCCAGCTGCCGCTCCTGCCGCTGCCCCTGTAGCAGCCGAAGCAGCCCCTGCAGCTGCTGCAAACGAGCGTCCGGCAAGCTGGAAAGCAATCACGGCACCCATGGTGGGCACCTATTACGCTTCGCCTTCACCCGAGGCTGGCCCCTTTGTGACAGTTGGTGACAGCGTCAAAGCAGGAGACGCCATCTGCATTTTAGAAGCCATGAAGCTGATGAACGAACTGACCATCGACGAGGACGGCATTATCCGCGAAATCCTTGCTGAAAATGCTGATGCTCTGGGCTTTGGCGACACCATTATGTACTACGAACCCGCCTAAGGACTGAGTGCTATGTTTAAAAAGATTCTGGTAGCAAACAGGGGAGAGGTCGCCCTGCGCGTCATGCGAAGTGCGCGTGAAATGGGCATCAAGACCGTTGCTGTCTATTCGCAGGCTGACGTCAATTCGCGTCACGTCAGCGAAGCAGACGAGGCTGTCTGTATTGGACCTGCTCCCAGTAATCAGTCGTATTTAGTTATCGATAACGTCATCATGGCTGCGCTGAACACGGGGGCAGAGGCAATCCATCCTGGCTACGGTTTTCTGGCAGAGAACGCCCAGTTTGCGCAAGCCTGTGCCGACAATGACATCGTGTTTATCGGCCCAAGCCCTGATGCCATCGACAAGATGGGCAACAAGGGTGTGGCGCGCGAGACAGCCAGTGCTGCAGGCGTTCCTGTGGTTCCCGGGTCTCCTGGGGCGATTGCAACTGTCGAAGAAGCACGTGACTTTGCCGACGAAGTTGGCTATCCTGTGCTGGTCAAAGCAAGTGCCGGCGGCGGCGGCAAGGGTATGCGTGTTGCAACAGACGCTGACGACCTGAAAAAGCAGTTCACCGCTGCCAAAACCGAGTCACTGGCTGCCTTTGGCGATGACACGGTGTATCTAGAAAAGTACCTGCTGCGTTCGCGTCACATCGAGATTCAAATCTTGGTTGACCGCGATGGCAAGGGTGTTTACCTGTACGAACGTGACTGTAGCGTGCAACGCCGTCACCAAAAACTGATCGAAGAAGCACCCTCTGTGGTGCTGACGCCAGAACGCCGCCGCGAGATGGGGGAGTCTGCCCTGCAATTGGCAGCCGCCGTTGACTATGAGGGCGCCGGTACCGTCGAGTTTCTTTTTGACCAGGATGGCAGCTACTACTTTATGGAGATGAACACACGTATCCAGGTAGAGCACTGCGTCACCGAGATGATTACCGACCGCGACATTGTTGCTGAACAGATTCGTATCGCTTATGGACTGCCTCTCTCTTTCTCGCAGGAAGATTTGGCAATTCGTGGTCATGCCATTGAGTTTCGTATCAATGCAGAAGACCCCCGACATGATTTCCGCCCCAGTCCTGGTCGCATCACGCGCTTTGCTATTCCCGGTGGTTATGGCGTGCGTGTTGACAGCTACCTCGAGGCGGGGGCTGACGTACCGCCCTTCTACGACTCACTGGTTGCAAAGTTGCTGGTCTGGGGAGCAGACCGCGATGAAGCCATCGCACGAGCAAAACGTGCCTTGGACGAATTCCGCGTCGAGGGCATTGCAACAACTATCGAGTTTCACCGTGCCTGCATGGACGTAGAAACCTTTGGAACAGGTGAGGTCTACACTGACTTTGTGCCAACAGAAATGGGGGACTGGAATGTCAAATAGGCTGGAATTTGATGGTTTATCAGTAGCACCAAACGTGCTGGAAACCATCGTGTGCATTGCAAGCGAGCAAGTAGACGGCGTATGCAAGGTGGGCGGAGCACCGCTTACTGGTGCGAGCTCTGTCTTTAAGGCAAAGCAGCCTGGCGTCGAGGTAGCCTCGGCGGCAGATGACAGCCTTGACATTGCTGTCTACATCACGGCGCGCTATGGCGTAAAGCTGCCCGAATTGGGCCTAGAAGTACAAAAAGCAGTCCTAGAAGCACTGAATTCGCAACTAGGTATTGGCGCGGCAAACATTGATGTCTACATCGAGGCTCTACAGTTTGAGGGCACGGCATAAAGCAAGGTTAAGCCGCCGAGCACCTAAGGGGTGCTCGGCGGCAGACTGTGCCACACAGACATGACAGACAAACTTCCGCAGAAACACAGCAGGACTTTTGCGCGCTACTGGGCTTTGCGCCTGCTGTACCAGCGAGAACTGCTGGGGCGCAACCTTGAGCATATGCTACAAGACGCCTCGCAGATACTGCCACCCGACCAAATTGAGGACTGTCTGCATAGCTGCGAGCAGAGCAAAAACTGCGAACAGTTCACGTTTTTCGAGTTATTTGCTACAGAACCAAAGGGCTACGGCCTGCAGATTGTCCAGGGCATCGAAGCACATCAAGAGCAGATTGATGAACAGCTGAACACGGTGCTTGAGCACTGGGCACTGTACCGTATGCCGCCGGTGGACTGTGCTATTGCCCGTATTGGTGCCTGGGAGGTGCTGTACAACGACGAGGTCCCCGATTCTGTTGCCATTAACGAGGCAGTAACTTTGGCAAAAGAGTTTGGCGGCGACGATTCGTCAAAGTTTGTAAATGGCGTGCTGGGGAAAATCGCGAAATTGAAAACGACCAGCTGATTGGTCGGCGCGTGGCAACAGTTTAGCAAGGGAGCAAAGAGGACAAGCAATGACTACTGACACCTACAAAGAAGCAAAAGAGCAGCTGGATGACATTGTGGTGCAAGTGCGCAAAAAAGACGTTTCGCTGGAAAAGAGCCTTGACCTGCTTGAAGAGGGTGTTGTGCTGGCAAATCGCTGCACAGAACTAATCGACCAAGCCGCCTGGGATGAGCTTACTGATGCAAGCGTTGCTGCTGACGCTGACGACACAGCCACAGAGGCTGGGGAAGAGGCGACCACAGACGCAGACAGCGCAATAGACAGCAAAGAAGCAGCAGGCAGCGACAGCGACACCAAGGAAGCCGACAGCGCGCAGTGAGCCTACTGTCTGATATACGCGGTCCCAACGACCTCAAAGACCTGAGCCAGGCAGAGCTCAGCCAGCTGTGCGCAGAACTGCGGACAGAGCTGATTCAGACGGTGTCGAAAACAGGTGGCCATCTGGCACCAAACCTAGGAGTAGTCGAGCTGACGGTAGGTGCCTATCGTGCGCTGAACACACCACCTGACCTGATGATTTTTGACGTCGGTCACCAAAGCTATGTTCATAAGCTGCTGACGGGACGGCACAAAGACTTTCACACCCTGCGTACCTACGGCGGTCTGTCGGGTTTTCCTAAAATTTCTGAGTCGGAGTTTGACCTCTACGGGACGGGTCACGCGTCAGATTCGCTGTCGGTGGCATTGGGTTATGTGCTTGCCCAGCAATCAGCTGCTGCTAATGGAACCAGCGAGCAATCTGCAGCCGAACTCCCCAAAAGCTCTCATATGGTGGCAATGATTGGGGACGGTTCGCTGACAGGTGGTATGGCATGGGAGGCGCTCAATCACATTGGGCATACCGGTGCCAATATGACGATTTTGCTCAATGACAACGAGATGTCGATTTCGCCCAACGTAGGTGCGCTGACCAGTTATCTGGGGCGTATTCGTCTGGACAGGCGGTACTGGGGCAAGCGCGAGTTTGTGCAAAAGCAGCTAGAGCGGCGCGGCAAGCCGGGCAAGCAACTGCTGGATGTGGGTATTCGCGTGCGTGATTCCTTTAAGCATCTGGTTGTGCCGGGCATCATTTTTGAAGAGCTGGGCATACTGTATGTCGGTCCCATTAATGGTCACGACATCGAGCAGGTCGAAACTGCCGTGCGCATGGCAAAGCAGATTCCTGAACCTGTCATCATTCATGCCGTGACGCAAAAGGGGCGCGGTTACGCACCTGCCGAAACTAATCCAATGCTGTTTCATGGTATTGCTGCCTTTGATGTCGAAACGGGCAAGGTAAAGGTCAACGGTGATGCTGCCCCCAGCTATACGCAGGTCTTTGGCGAAGCCCTGGTGCGCGAGGCAGAAGAGAACCCCGACATTGTTGCTATTACTGCTGCTATGCCGCAGGGTACAGGCCTCGACATTTTTTCCGAGCACTTTGCTGACCAGCCAGAGCGTTTTATCGACGTTGGCATCGCCGAAGGGCATGCCGTTGGTCTAGCGTCAGGTCTTGCGCTGGGTGGCAAACTGCCAGTCGTTGCCATTTATTCGTCCTTTTTGCAGCGTGCCTACGATCAGATTATTGGCAACGTTGCCCTGCAGGACACCCACGTTGTTTTTGCGATTGACCGGGGCGGTTTAGTAGGAGAAGACGGACCAACACACCACGGTGTACATGACCTGAGCTATCTGCGTAGCATTCCAGGCATGCAGATTTTAGTACCCGCTAACGAAATCGAGCTCGTTGATGCTCTGCATACCGCGCTGCGACTGGACGGACCTGTCGCACTGCGTTATCCGCGCGGCAGCGGCGAGGGGCTGACCGTGCCCCAGCAGCCCAGCCAGTGGCCCTACGCACAGGCAGTTGAACTGAAACGTGCGGCAGACAAAGACGTGGCACTGCTTGCTGTTGGACGCATGGTAGCAGTCGCACAAGAGGCCTGCGATCTTTTGGCAGCAGAAGGCATTGGTGCAAGCCTTGCCAACATGCGCTGGGTCAAACCGCTGGACGAGGACTATGTGATCAGTGTTGCCAGCACCCACCGCCTGATTGTCACCCTCGAAGAAAATACCGTCTGCGGCGGCTTTGGCTCGGGTGTGATGGAAGCATTAGCGGCGGCAGGAATCACAACACCGCTGCTGCAGATTGGCACGCCCGATGCCTTTTCTGCGCAGGGTACAGTCAGTCAACTCTTTGCTGAACTGGGATTGGACGCGAGCAGCATTGCTGAAAAAGTGCAAACACGCTTGCAGCAAGAGGCAGCAACAACAGAACAACGCGCCAAGGAAGAGAGGGCGACCAGTACTGAAACTGCCACAGCTGAGCCCACGCCTGCTGACCCAGCGGCGAACTTTGCAGAAAAGCTACAGGCAAAATCTGCGCCACCCTTTACAAATCCCCTGTCTGCGGGAAAGTCGCTTGACTGATGGCAAAGCGCTACACAGGAGCCTATGTTTCACGCGGCGGCGAAAAACTGCGCGCTGCACTAAACGACTTTGCCTACTGTCCACGTGGCTTGCGTGCCCTTGACATTGGGGCATCGACCGGTGGCTTTACTGATTGTCTGCTGCAGGCAGGGGCAGCACAGGTTACTGCCCTCGATGTTGCCTACGGGCAGTTTGCCTGGAAGCTGCGTCAGGATGCGCGGGTACAGGTCGTCGAGCGGTCCAACATTAAAAATGTTGACCTCGCGTCTTTAGGTGCGCCCTTTGATGTGGTTGTTGCTGACTTATCTTTTATTGCGCTGCGCACCCTCACAGAACAGCTAAAATGCTCGATTGGAGAAAAGGGTGACCTGCTGTTGCTGGTAAAACCACAGTTCGAGTCGCTGCGCTCAGAGGTTGATCCCGGTGGTGTTATTCGTGACCCGCAAAAACACCAAAGAATTTTGCAGCGTCTGGGCGAGACCTTTGTAAAGCAGGGATTGCTGCCCCGTCAATGGACCTACTCTGCCATCAAAGGCTCGAAGGGAAACATCGAATACTGGCTGTGGGCGCGCCGTGCCGCAGACGATGGTCTCGACTCGGCACAATGCGCTGACATCACCAACACTATGGAAGCCGACATCGCGGCAGTCGTTGCGCATGCACATGCCGCTTTAACACAGACACCGGCAGAGGAGGGCACATAATGGCAGACCAAAGCATTGCCCTAGTGGTAAATGACTATGATGAGCGCGCACTGCGTGCTGCCGAAACCCTGCGCGACTGGTGTGCGCAGCATGGTGTTCAGGTGCAAGCCTGCCAGCAGGGCTGTAGTGCTGATCTGGTTGTTGCCCTGGGCGGAGACGGCACCATTTTGCACGCCGTCCATCAGTTGGGCAGCTATGACATTCCCATTTTGGGTGTGAAATTTGGTCGCCTTGGCTTTCTGTCGGGAGCACCGGCAAACGAACTGATTGCAGCAGTCGAGGCAGCACTGCAGGGGCGTGTCGAGATAGAGCAGCGTGCCATGCTTGCTGTTGCTGCCTGGTCAAAAGAGAAGTGCCTGGGGCAGTTTACCGCCTTTAACGAGGCACTTTTGGGCCGCAACGCACAGGCAGCCATCGTGATTTCGCGCCTGGTGATTAACGGTCACCTGGTCTATCAGCAACAGGGAGACGGCATCATCGCTGCTACGGCAACGGGGTCTACCGCCTATGCGCTGTCTGCCGGAGGTCCCATCCTCAGCCCCAGCTTTCGCGGCATTGCCCTGGTGCCGCTGGCGTCGCACAGTCTAGTCAGCCGTCCTATTGTCACAGCACCAAAAGACGTCGTGCGTATTGAACTGCCCGACCCCAGCCATGCTGGCGTGACCCTTGCTATTGACGGTAAAGCAGTGCTTAATAATGGGGAGTCTGACCATCCTTTAACGCACATCGACATTGCTTTAAGCACACAGTCAGTGTCGTTGGTAAAGACTTCCTCGCGGCTGTTTTTTGACACCCTGGCATCCGAGTTTTTTGGCAGCAATGACTAGTACGACATGCTAAGAGACCTCCATATTCAAAATCTTGCCCTGATTGACGATGTCTGGCTGGAATTCCAGCCAGGGCTGACCGTACTAAGTGGCGAGACCGGTGCTGGTAAAACGGTGCTGCTGTCAGCACTCGAGCTAATCATGGGTGGTCGCAGCGACAGCGGCAGTATCGCGCCCGGTGCAAGCAGTGCCAAGGTTGAAGCAATCTTTGATGCAGCCCCTCCTGCTGATGCAGACGATTTTTGCGAGGATACAGCTACCGAGCTGGTCATTTCGCGCACGATGAACACCAGTGGTCGCACCCGTGTTGTCATTAATGGAGAACTCTCCACCGTCTCGGCGTTGCAAAAACAGGTGGGACGACTGATTGACCTGCATGGTCAGCACGACCACCAGGCGCTGCTCTCGCCTGCGCGGCACCTTGATTATCTGGACCGTTGGGCACAGGCGCAGATCCGTCCCCTGCACGTGGCATATACTGACGCGCGTCAGCAGTGGCAGACGGCGCAACAGCAGCTGCAGCAGCTGCAAGAAATGCTGTCGCACAGCGCGCAGCAGTCTGAGGAGGGGCGCATTGCTCTGGCAGAAATCGAGCGTATTGACCCGCAGGTGGGGGAGGACGACCAGCTACGTGAAAAATTGCCGGCTTTGCAAAACAGCGAGCAGATTGCTGTTTTAATGGAGGATGCTCTGCGTCTTTTGCGGGGCGAGGGGGCAGCACTCGAGT
>WREJ01000051.1 GCA_009779395.1 Coriobacteriia bacterium | reverse complement strand
TGTAAAAACGCTGCGCCTTTATGCCAGCAACAATGGCGTCAGCTACCACCGCAGCATCAAGGGGCGCGATAGCACCAGCAACAGCGGCAGTTTCTGCGGGACGCGCGGCGCACTCTGCGGCAAATCCTGGCGTTTGCGTGTCAGGCGGGCAGACCACGCTGACGGAAACACCCAGCGGCTTTAACTCAAAGCGCAGTGCTTCAGAAAAGCCCATGACCGCGTATTTTGCCGCCGAGTAACCCGTGTATCCATAAATCCCCAGATAGCCTGCCACCGAGGCAATGTTGACAATGTGCCCGCTGCCCGCAGCTACCATCAGGGGCGCAACAAGACGGCAGACGTTTACCGTCCCCTCAAAGTCGATGCGCAGGTTTGCGTCAAAATAGTCAGCGTCCATCTGAAGGAAACGACCGACATTAACAACGCCGGCAGCGTTTATCAGCAATTCAGGCGTGCTGCACTGGACGTACTCTGCCAGGGTAGTGTTAACTGCTGTCGCATCACTGACATCTACCGAGACTGTCGTGATAGCAGCACTACTGTCTGTAAGCTGTGCCAGCTCGGCTGCAGTATCTGCCAAGCGCTGGCTGTTGCGCGCAACTAAAATCAGCGGCTTGTCGCATCTACGGTAGTGACGCGCCAGTTCAAGTCCAATGCCGCTGCTTGCACCCGTGATAAGAACCGGACGAGCAGACTTCTGCGCTGACGGCAGAGATGTCAATGCAGCTGCCATCTAGCCAAATGCTCCAAATATCTGAAAGCCCGTCGGCAGAGCGCGCGCGAGTACCATTAGCAAGACGACCAAGGCCGCCCCCACCAAAGTCAGGCGCGCGATTAAAACGATGTCGGTTTTGCCGCGATAGTACAAACAGAGTGCCGTCGAAAACACCACAAGGATGGCAGCGGCAAGGGCAATGCGCAGCCAACCCTGGGCATCAACAGTAATGGCGTGCGTCACGCCCAGTGCCAGGGCAGCAAAATAGATGGGCAGTCCCACCGACAGCACGCGCACCCACAGTTTTTCGATGTTTGCAAGCGGTGGCAGCGATTTCAGCAGCGCGTTTGTCTTTTTTTGCGACAGCGCATGCGCCTGGTACAAATACAGTGCCGCAGCAATACTGCCAACCAGCAGCAAAGCATTAGCAAAGGTGATAAGAAAGACGTGCAATCCAATCATGGACAGATCAAGCTGTGCCGAGAAATTATCGGGATAAGGTGCCAAATTCCCTACCCCTGGCTGCATAATTTGCGCCACAAACAACAGAGTTGCTGCTACGGGAACCAAAACAGCCCCGTAGCGATTAAAGTTCAGGAAGAACCCAAAGACAAAGTAGACAATAACCAGTGCCCAGGCCAACAAGACCAGAGTATTTGGTCCCGTCAGCGGTGTTCCCCCGTGATAGACTGACGCCAGACCAATTGATGCCGTCAGCGAAATCCAGGAAATCACCGAGATGACGCGTGCGATGGGCTTTGTTGCTTGCTGGCGGCGGATTATCTCGATAGCGTAGACAACACTTGCCATCAGCAGGCCACAAAAGGATATCCAAAATAAAATGGTCGCTAGTTGATACATGGCTTAACCTCGTTGCAGTAATCTTCTACTACCCTGTTACCTTGTCTCGTTTTTTAGCTGCCGCCGACAGTTTTGTGTCAACGGTGTCTTGCAGTACCTGAATTTCGCGCTCGATTTTTGTCATACGCAGCAACAGCATTACCAGATAGCCAGCGAGTGCCAACCAGATAGCAGCATAGGCAGCAACAACGTAGGGCAGGTCATGTCGTACCAGTGTATATAGTTCTGTCATTGTGGGATGCAATAAACCTTCCATGACATGTCTCCTTTCGTGTGATAGTTAGTGTGCTAGCGTTGCTAGCTTGTCTTCGATGTCTTCTTTAATATGTTCAAGCTGCGCGCGCTTTTTTTCTTCGGCAACACGCAGAATGTAGATTGCATAACCAAGGGCCATCATGCCAATAATGGCAACAATAAAGGGAATCAGGTTAGAAGTGTCCATTCCCTGTTGCAGTACGTCGGTAGGATGTGCCTGTATCTGCTGCGTCAAACGCGTATAGGCAAAGGAGAAGGGTACGATAAGAAATGCCAGTATGGTAAACACCGCGCTATAGCTTGCTCGCTTTTCTTCGTCTTCGACTGATTTGCGCAGCACAAAGTAGGCAACCACAAACATCAGCATCACCGTATAGGTCACCAGACGCGGTTCTGACAGCAGCACACGTCCCATCTCTCCCCAACTGCTAATCCAAGACGCACGCGTCCACATAGACCCTGAAATCATTGTTCCAATGGTAAAGATAAGCGTTGTTTCCATGCCAATGCGACTGCGAATGTCATACTTGGGGTCGCGTGTCTTGAGAAACATTCCTGCAAAGAGTGCTGCTAGTGCAAAAACCAGCAAGGACAGCTGGGCAATAGGCACATGGAAGTAGAAAATCTTTTGCGAGAACCAGGGGTTGTGATAGTTCACCGTTCCATCAGGAGGGTTGGGTTGCAACTGCGGGGGTGCAATCTCGTAAACCGTGTCGATAAAGCCCGGGGCATTTACCACCGTATTATGATGTTGCATAGCTGCAGTTGTAAACGCCATGACAAAAGCAGCGGTGGTCAATACTCCGCCAACAATAGCAAGAACCAGAGCAATCTTTAGTTCAGTTCTCATGCGCAGGATCACACTCCTAAGATGAATTCGTACAGCGCGTAAGCTGCGGCAATCATGACGGCATTAAACGCCATTGCAGCAGCACACATCGTCCAAAAGGTGGCTTCATAGCCAGAGCCGCCCAAGATAACGGCATTAACCGCTGACACCAGTACCAAAAGCAGCGGAAACATCACCGGAATAAACAGCACCGCCAAAATAAAGTCGCGTCCCTTGGTGTTTACCGAAATCGTTGCTAGCAAGGTTCCGACTCCTGCGATGCCAATCGAGCCCAGCAACAGCGCAATCGCAAGCATCCACCAGGGACCAGGCGTCACCTCGCCCAGATGAATGGTCAGCGAGCCGGCAACAAACATGACGTAAAAGAAGGGCACAACAACCAGTTGCACCACGACCAGAAACAGCAGGTTTGTCGTTGCCTTTGCCAGAAAAATAATAGGACGGTCAATGGGTGCAAGCAGCAGAGCCTCGAGCTGACCCTGGTCATGCTCGTGAATCAACGAACGGTTCAGTCCCAGCATCGAGGTAAAGACAATCATCAGTAGCAGCAAGCCCGCCGCAATACGCGTAATGTCAAAACCAAGCCCCGTCTGCGACAGCGCAATATAATAAATCACCAGCACCAGCATGCCGTACAGACCCATCGAGGTCACCATTTCTTTAGTGCGAAATTCCTGAGCGATGTCCTTGCGCAGCAAAGCCTTGTACTGCCGCCAGCCCGACAGTTTGGGCAACGTACTGCCTGTGTCAGGCGTAGGCGTTTCTTGCACAGAAGTCTGAGGGAGTCTGTCCATTTATGAAACCCCCAAACCAACAACATCGCGGTAGGTCTGACGAAAGGCAGTCGTATCCAGCTGGTCACAGCGGTCGTAAAGGACGATCTCTCCCCGTGAAAGAATGAGGGCATGACTTGCGAGATCAAGCCCCTTGTCTAGGTCGTGGCTGACCATCACAAAGGTGTGCTCGCTGCGAATGTTTTCGATCAGCGAGTCCAGTATGTCAAAGGCGTGAGGGTCAAGCCCCGAATAGGGTTCGTCCAAAAACAGCACCTGCGGTTTGGGCAGCAGGGCGCGCGCAATCGACAGACGCTGGATCATGCCGCGACTAAAGCCCCGTACCACGTCGTAGCGACGATGTTTTAGTTCGACTGCCTCGAGAAGTTCGCTGATGCGCTGCTCGGGGTTGGAAATACAGTAGAGTTCTGCGAAAAACTGGAGGTTTTCCTCGGCACTTAAATCACGGTAAAGCAGCGGATTGTGACTGATAAGTCCAATGCGGCGGCGCAGTTCTTCGGCGTCGTGCTTGACGTCAAAACCGCATACCTGGGCAGTCCCCTTGCCCGTAATGGGCAAGAGGGTTGCCAGTATTTTCAGCAGCGTCGTTTTGCCCGCGCCGTTTGGTCCAAAGATAGAGAGGAAGGCTTTGTCAGGCAGCTCGAAACTGACCTTATCTAAAGCCTTGCGCGCGCCAAAACTGCGCGACACCCCCTCGGCGACAATGGCAGGTTGCATTGCTACGACTTTGCCTTTGCCTTTTTGCCCGTTTTTACCAAGCCGCCCTGCTTAGAGCCACCCTTTTTTGCGCCAGCTTTTTTCGCCGGCAGCGCTGGCTGTGGCTGTGGCTTTGGCCAGGCAGCAAGCGCATTACCAACCAGTAGCAGACCAGAACCAATCCACATAATCCAGATGAGCGGATTAATGGTAATCGCAAAGGGAATACTGCCCTCTGGTTCGTTAACGCCAAAGTTGGGGTCTTGGTCAAAGGTGACAAAGATGTCGCGCAGCAGTTCTGACTTAACTGTCGCATTTACGCGATTTGACTGTCTGTCAGGAGTAGAGCGCACCGGGTCATGGTACCTGGTTGGCTCGATATAGCCAATTGATTGACCATCGCGCTCGACGGCAAAACGCACCGTTTCTTTGATTTCTTCGTTTTCTGTTTCATAGACAATCTCGCGCGTAAAGTCTTCGAGGGTAAAGGCGTAATTGGAAATCTCGACACGCGCACCTTCGCGCAGTGGTACGTCAAAACGCGCTGACTCGACATACATGATAGAGCCAACCAGACCAATAACGGTAAGACCAATAGCAAGGTGTGAAATATAGCCGCCCGACTGCATACGCGCCTTTGACAAAATGTTGCCAAAAGCCTTTAGCGCGTTCTCGCCCGTACCTGCCATACGCGCCTTGGTGCCGCGAATAAACAGGAAGACGTTGGTGACAATCAAGAAGCAGGACAGGTAGAAGGCAACCAGGGTAATGGCAGCATAGAGCGGTTCGCCATACATGGTAAAGCTCTCTGACTTTACAAAATCGGGGCTGGCAGCCATGATGTGGTAGACCGGTCGCAGGTCAACCCACCACTTCCACACCAAAAAGGCAAAGGGAAGCAAGCTGACCGCAGCCGGCACCCAAGTCCGTTGCAGGAAGGTCTTGCCGTCGGTTTTGCCCCAGTTTAGCAGCGGACAAATCGCAATGAGCGCAATATAGATGATACCTAAAAAGCGTGCGATGACTTCGTATTGGCTGATAGCAAATATGCGTCCCGTTGTTGCCTGTGAAGTCGTCATGAACAGCAGGATCAGGGTCATCAGAGTCATGACAACGTTGTTGATGTAGTACATGGCGTCTTTGCCGGTCAGCGAATCAAAGTCACTGTTGTTTCGTAAAGAGTTCCAGCGATAAATCACCCCGGCGAGCATGGCCACGAGTGAACCAATCATAATAGCAGCAAAGGTGTTGCGTGCAATGGGGTCACCAGGAAATACGTGAACAGAAGCAGTAATAATACCGCTGCGCACAATAAAGGTACCCATGACAACCATGACATAGGTAAAGGCAGCTAACATCAGCGTCCACACGCGCATATTACCCTTGCGGCGATACACCGTCATCGAGTGAATAAGGGCAAGACCAGCAAACCAGGGCAGCATGGACGCGTTTTCTACTGGGTCCCATGCCCAAAAGCCTCCCCAGCCCAGTACTACGTAGGCCCAAATCGCACCGACCCAAATACCAATACCAAGCCAGTACCAAGAAAAGACGGTAATGCGGTCACAGGCTTTAACCCAGTTCGAACTAAGGTCACCCGAGATAACCGCACCCATCGCATAAGCAAAGGGTACCGCCAGACCAGCGTAGCCCAAAAATAGTGTCGGCGGGTGCAGAATCATCGCCCAGTGTTGCAGCAGCGGATTCATACCAAAGGTCACCGCTTGTCCAACTAAAACCCCGTCAATATACATGTGTGCGGGGGTCGCGATAAAGGGCATGTGTCCCTTTGTGGTCACCATAAACGAGCTAAAGCAAAGGATGAGGAAGTTCATGACCATCAATGCCATAGCATGCAGACCCGTTTTGTCATCGCGTCTGACATTACGAAAGGCAAGATAGCCTGCAAAGAGCGTCATCAACCATGCCCAAAACAGCAGTGATCCTGCCTGACCTGCCCAAATCGCAGATAAATCATAAAAGAACGCAAGACTTGAGATGTCCTTGCTGTGATTTTCTGCAATGTAGAGCATACTAAAGTCGCGAACGACAAAGCCGACCGTCAGCACCATTACGGCAATGGTCATTCCCATCATCGACGCAAGCGTTGCATAATTGCCTGCACTTGATGCCTGAGCAGCAAGTTTCTTCTGCTTAGAGCGTCCAACTAGATAGAGAATGACAGCAACAGCTGCACCCACCAGTCCTAGCCAAAGCCCGAATTGTCCGAGCAACCTCATATTTTCTCCTTACTTCCCGCTAACTCTCTTTTTGTTTGTGTGTCTGAAACCCCTGTCCAAGGCTTTTGTCTTGGACTTACTCTATATTTGCAATATCTGAAGCATCAAAGACACCGTTTGCCGTCAGTTTACCCGTCAAAATGACAGGTACGCCGTCGTCGATGGTGTCGGGAATGCCCTTGCTATATCTGACAGACATTTCGATGCTAGGATCAGCGATGTCATGGACAACCAAGCGAATGGTCGAGCCAGGCGGCGTGATTGACCCTGCCACCACACGTGCACTGACGCGCACGGGAATGTCGGTCATGTCAGAATCACCGTCAAACAACTCTGATACTGCCAGCGTGTCAACATTTGTCTCGTAGCGAGAAGGACAGACCGTTGTCATCTCGCCTGAAACCACGACGTTGTTCGCCTCGACGCGTCCCGTGATAATTGCTTCTGTTCCGTCACCAAAATTCGCCGGAGTCAGTCCACTATAGATAATAGTAATCTCGGCGTTCGAGTCACTGCTGTCGTCAAATATCCGAAAGGTCATAGGATTGGTCTGCCGATCCCAAGAACCAGCAACAACGGTGCCCCGTATCTGGACGCTCTCTCCGATATATTCGGGGGAATCATATAATTTGTCGACCGTAATACTAAGTGCCGAGCCAGTGTAGAGGAAAAAAATCAGGGCTGACGCGGCGACAATCGCCAGGACAACCGATATTGCTATCAGTCGGTTTCGCGCACGACTATTCATTAGCTACTCCTTCATAGCAGAAATATATTACCTTGTTGGGTCGCGGGGTACCGTCCCCACTTGCCTGAACCATAAAATTCTAACATACCTAATACATTCTGGCAGGCAAATAGGGTGAATGAATAATTGAGCAGGGGCGCGCCTTCGGCGCGCCCCCTTTGTTGGAAGAAAGTCGTCAGTATCCTAGTACTTGTAACTCCATCTCGCGTTTACTGCGCCTGGTAGCCGTGACTATCACAAGCAAGCCAACAACTGCCATCAGTAGTAGTGCTGAGCCAAAGTTGCCCACATCTAGTCCTGCTTCAATGACTGCCGTATGTGTGTTGGTGAATGCTGCGCTGTTTGTTGCCTCACCCAAGATTTGTACAGGTACGGTCAGAGTCGTGTTTGGCATATCTGCTGGTGCTACAGCAACTGACAGGCCATTTGTTAGAACTGCAACCGAAGGTGTGTAGTTAGCTGCAGCGTGTTCTGTGACACTGTAGCGTGCACCCACG
>WREJ01000050.1 GCA_009779395.1 Coriobacteriia bacterium | reverse complement strand
GTGCCAGCAAAAAGGCAAAGGGTAGCGGCTTGATTGCCTTTGAGACCAGCCGCATATTCAGTTCATCGGCGGCAGTAAAGACCCGCTGATGCCAATTGTTTGACAGCAGACAGACATCTAAACCGGCGTCGTACAGCGACTGGACCCACTCTCTTACTTCAGAACTAAAGGTACTGGTATCACGCGGAAGCAAGGTGTTGTCCAGGTCAATCAGCACGCAAGTTCTGCCCACTTTCTGCAGCCAGGCTGGGTCAATGTCAAGCACCGAATCTAGGTAGTACTTTGGAAAAGCCATCAGACCTGCCTGCCGCTACTGACCAAAAACTTCGCGCGATTTTTGGCGGGCGCGCTCGAACTCTGCCGTCGTGCTGGCAAAAGTCTGCGAGCCGTCTTTACCCGTCAGCACAAAGTACATATAGTCGGTATCTGCTGGGTGCAGGGCGGCGTCCAGTGCCTGCTTGCCCGGATTCGAGATAGGACCAGGAGGCAGACCAGCATTCAAATAAGTATTGTAGGGGCTGGGCACCTGGGTTTGTGCGTAGGTCAGGCGCAGACGCTGCCGTTCTTCGCCGGGCATCAGAAACTGCACGGTCGAACAGAACTGCAGGTTTCGGTCAATAGCCAGACGATTATAGATGACCGATGCCACTAAAGGACGCTCCTGCGCCAAAGACGATTCCATCTCGACCAAAGACGCGATAACAACCAGCTCTGCTGCTGTCATGTTAGCCGCAGGTCCTGTCGGATCTCCCAGTTCATTCCATACCTGTTCAAAACGACGCAGCATGGTCACGATGACATCCCGTGGTCCTGCCTCTTCAAGAAACTCATAGGTATCGGGAAACAAATAACCCTCAAGCGAATCATCAAAGGCACCAATCAGAAAGGGAAATTCTTCGGCAAAATCTGGCGCGCCATAACGTGCCAGCGTAGTAAAGTCATCAGCGTCAAACTGCATCGATTCTGCCAAAATGACCGCCATACGGTCGATAGAACGTCCCTCGGGGATAGTGACTCTGGTCACATTGCGTGGCGGTCCCTTTTTTAACTCTTCAATCAGCTGGTCGTAGGTCATGCCCAGCTGCAAGGTGTAGCTGCCAGCAAGCAGCTTGTCATCCGCCTCTGCCAGACGCACGCGAATACGAAAGATCAGCGCGTTGTCGATAAGCCCCGCCGCCTCGAGCTGGTTAGCAATGCCCACAACAGAGGTACCCGGTTCGACCTCGAAAGGAACATCACCACCCGCAGCCACCGAGTTCTCGCTCATCAGCAAAAAGTAGGCAACACCAACACCCGCCAAAGCAAGCACCAGCAAAAGCGACATCACAATGATGCCCACATATGACTTCCGTTTACGACTTCTTTTTCCACTCATGGGGGACGTACTCCTCATTGTCAACAACTAAGGTCAGCGACCAGCTACTGCCAGCCCTCACCCTACTTGTGCGGGTTATCCATTGTATCAAGGTATTCCTGCAAAAACGCCGCCGCTGCAAAACTGTCAAGCTTGCCACGCATATCACGCTGCGTCAGACCCACACTATGACCCTGCTGCTGCGCCTGTTTACTGGACTGCCTCTCACTAAAAAAGGTAAGGAGCAAGGCGTCGTCACCATGACCCTCAGCTTTTTCATTGGGCGTTTCGTGCTGCATTTCCTGCTGAGTTTCCTGACAGAGAGCGTCCATTCCCTGCAGCATTTTTGCTGCAAGGCTGCGCGTGCGGCGCGCCTGCGAACCTTCACTGCCACAGCCAAGCAGCGGCAGACCAACGACTACACTATCCACCTGGTAGTCAGCGATCAGTGTGCGCAATTGCCTGTTGTCAGCACAGATGCTGCGTGTATCTAAGACCTGTAGTGGTGTTGCCTGCTTTTTAGCAGTGTCAGACAGCGCAATACCCGTTCTGACCTCGCCAATGTCAAGTGCCATAACACGGCGCGCCCCAAAAGCTGTCGATGATTGTGCTGCCATTGACCTAATACCTGCTAATTTCTCGCTGGCCTAGCTGCCTGCCATGCAGTGTGCACGTACTTCAGCAAGTATTTCTTGCAGACGTGCAGGCTCTAGTTCGTCAGCACCACCCTGTGCCATTGCTGGTTTTCCTCCGCCGCGCCCTGCTGTAGCTGCAGCAATCTGCTGTACCTGCTGCCCAGCGTGAAAGCCTGCATTTGTTGCTGCGTCAGTGGCTGCTGCCAGATAAATGGTCTTTTTGGTCGCGCAGTCTGCTGTCAGCAAAATACAGGCATCAGCCCCTGCTTGGCGCACACTGTCCCAGACCTGGCGCAGGTCGCCTGCTGTCACATTTTCGGGGCTTGCGATGACCGTTTTATAGCTGCCGTCACTTGTTTTGGTGACCACTGCACGGTCAAGCAGCGTTTCTGTGTCCATTTTGCTTGCGGCAGCGCCGCCTTCTTTTAGTTGTGCTTTCAGCTTTTTGCTGCTCTCGAGCAGTGTCGTCACCTTTGCGTGTACATCACGCGGGGACGCCTTTAGGGTGGTGGCAACTGCCAGTAGTTCTTCCTGCAGGGTTGTCACGTAGTCATAGGCAGCAATGCTGGTCACCGCTTCGATACGACGCATGTTTGCGCCAACGCTCTCTTCGTTGGTGATTTTAAACAGCCCAATCTCGGAACTACGACCGACATGTGTTCCGCCACATAATTCTTTGCTGGTATTGCCGATTTCTAAAACACGCACGTACTCGTCATACTTTTCACCAAAAAGTGCCATGACCCCTAGTTCGCGTGATTCAGTATAGGTGGTTTCAAAAGCACGCACGGGTAAGTCGTCAGCGATTTTCTCGTTCAGCAGACGCTCGATTTCAGCAAGCTGCTGTGCTGTCAGACGCTCGAAATGGGTAAAGTCAAAGCGCAGGCGCGTATCCCCCACAAAGCTGCCTGCCTGAGTGACATGGGTACCAACCACCTTGCGCAAGGCCCAATGCAGCAAGTGCGTTGCCGTGTGGTTTCTGCGAATCAGGTTACGCCGCTTTAGGTCAATGGCTGCAGTCACACTTTCAGAGGCAGCAATACTGCCGCGCTGGACAGTGCCTGCGTGAATAATCAGGCCGTCTTTGATGCGCGTGTCAGTGACCTGAAAGTACGCGCCCTTGCCATTACTGGCACCAGCTGCACTGATGCTGCCCGTATCTCCTGCTTGGCCACCTTGCTCCCCATAAAAGGGTGAGTAGTTCAAAATAAGCTCGCCCTGCTGATCTTTTTTCAGTTTTTTGACACGCTTGCCGTCTTGGTCAACAATCGCCAGAACAACAGCGTCTAGTTCGTAAGTGTTGTAGCCTTCAAAATAAGTCGCGCCAAATTCTTGCACAATGTCAGCGTGCGTGCCACCAAAACTTGACCAGCTGACATCCTGTACAGACCCGCGTGCGCGTTCTTTTTGCTGGTCCATGTGCTGCTCAAAACTGTCACTGTCAACGCTATAGCCACCTTCTGCTGCAATTTCAAGGGTCAAATCAACGGGAAAACCGTAGGTGTCATGCAATTCAAAAGCTGCAGCACCCGACAACTCGCCGCCCTGTGGCAGGGCAGCCAGAGCATCAGCCAAATAGCTTAGACCGGTGCGCAGCGTCTGCAAAAAACGCTCTTCTTCGGCAGCGACAATGCCAGCGATTAATTCACGATGCGCCAGCAGTTCTTGGTAGTGTTCGCCCATCAGATCGATGACCTTGTCGGTCATTTGCTGCATAAATGGATCACTGACTCCCAAAAGGCGTCCGTAGCGTACC
Organism: Coriobacteriia bacterium; assembly: GCA_009779395.1. Classification (GTDB taxonomy): domain Bacteria; phylum Actinomycetota; class Coriobacteriia; order WRKU01; family WQUG01; genus WQVN01. The sequence continues at coordinate 3,976 of WREJ01000050.1, read as the reverse complement.
GCACGGCGCAGCAAACGGCGCAACACGTAGCCACGACCCTCGTTTGAGGGCAAAACGCCGTCAGCAATCAGAAAAGCCACCGAGCGTGCGTGGTCGCTGATAATGCGCAGTGCCGTGTCAGTGTTGGCGTCTGCATCAAAGCTGCCCGTGTAGCTTGTGTTCGTGATCTTTTCTGCAAGCGCGACCAGCTGGCGCATCAGATCGATGTCAAAGTTGCTGGCAACATCTTGCATAATAGCTGCCATGCGCTCGAGTCCCATGCCCGTGTCGATGCTTTGATTGGGCAGTGGTGTCAGGGTGCCGTGCTCGTCGCGGTTGTACTGCATAAATACCAGATTCCAGTACTCGACATAGCGGTCACACTCGCAGCCAACACTGCAATCAGGCTCATCACAGGCAAAGTCAGCACCCCGGTCATAGAAAAGCTCGCTGCAAGGACCGCAGGGACCTGTTGGACCAGCTGCCCAAAAATTGTCTGCCTCGTCAAAGCGTTTGATACGCTCTGCCGTCAGTGGCGTCTCTTCCTCCCACAGCTGCGCTGCCTCGTCGTCGTCACGATACACCGTTGCCCACAGACGGTCGGGGTCAAGCCCCAGCACCTCTGTCGAGTACTCCCATGACCAGGCAATCGCCTCGCGTTTAAAGTAGTCGCCAAAGCTAAAGCTGCCCAGCATCTCGAAAAAAGACAGGTGGCGACCAGTGCTGCCAATAATGTCGATGTCGGTTGTACGCACGCATTTCTGTGCTGTTGTCGCGCGCGGCACCTCAGGCTGCTTTACGCCCAGAAAAATAGGCTTGAAAGGCACCATGCCAGCTGCGGTCAGCAGCAGCGAAGGGTCATTAGGTATCAGTGATGCAGAGGGCAGTCGCTTGCTGCCCTTGTTTTCGAAAAACGCAAGAAAGCTCTCGCGGATTTCAGCAGTAGTGAGCGGTTTTGTCATCAGCTACAGCATGTCCTGCGAATGTGCGCGACGTTCCCGCCAGCCACGCACCAGCTTGTCAGTTACGCCTGCGACAAATTCCACCGGCGTTTGCACAATGCCACTGGCAGTCTCTGCCGTGTGAGCAACACGCTGGGTCGTACTTTCAAAGCCGCTCAAAATGTTATCCAGCCGCTGCAGTTGCAGGTTGAGTGTGTCCATACTGGTATCAGCACTGGCCAGTATTGGAACGACCGAATCGCGCAGCTCTGCCACCGTTTTTTCTGCCTGATCCATTGTTCTGGTCGTACTCTCTAGCAGGCGCGCAAGGTTCTTCAACACAATAACTACTGCAACAAAAGCCACTACCCCAATAACGAGCAGCACAAACTGCAAAAAGGGAAACAAGTCCTGCCAGCTAAATGTTTCAAACATGGTCGTCCTCCTCCTCAGGGGTAATAGCGGTCATTCTGGCGTGTATTCGCTACCCACCCATTATAGCCGCTGCGACCTGCTTTTTGCGCGACAACACGCCGGGCATCCACACACTGCCCGTCGCAAAATCCGCGCCAAAGGCAGCCGCCGCCAGATCAGTGTCGCCCGTGACAAAGAGCTCACTACCCTCTTTGATGATGTCAGTCGCCATAAAGATAAATAGATCCCAGCCCTTCGCCTGTGCAAGGGCGTCCATTTCTGCAAGCACCACATCGCGTGCGGCAAAAACGGAGTCAAGTGTGACATTTTCGTACTGCACAATAGCAATACGCTTGTCGTCTACTTCGTATTCTTTGAGGTCAGTCGTCAAAATCGCAGCCGGTTCAAAGGGTGTTGCCTCGCTGCGTTTCTGGAATAGCTCCATACCAAATTCTTGCGGGTCAACGTCAATGCCCGATGCCAAAAGCTCGCAGACATCGCGGTCAACGTCGGTTGTTGTCGGTGATTTCAAGATGACCGTGTCGGTCAGCAGTGCCGAAAGCAGCACACCAGCAGCCCAATGAGGCAGCGGAGTTTCTGTGTCCATGTACTGAACTGTCACCAAAGTAGCCGTCGAACCATAGGGCAGGTTCATAAAGGGAATGGGGGCAGCAGTCTTGATGCCACCAATACGATGATGGTCAATGACCTCGACAATCTCCATGTTTTCGATGCCCTCTGCTGACTGGGCGAACTCGTTATGGTCAACCAGCACTACCTTAAAGGGTGCGTCCCCTGGCTGAGGTGTTGGTAGCAGTTCTGGCAGCATGTCCAGGGCATCAAAACGCTCGAAAACATAGAGCGATTCAGGGGGAACATCACCCAGACGCGCCGCCACATACGTCGTGTCGCTGTCGTCGGGCTCGCTCGCATTCAAGAAATCCGCGTACACCGCCGCCGAGCAAATACTGTCATTGTCAGGATTTTTATGTCCAAATACATATACTGTGTTCATCATCTTCCTTTGATCGTCCTCACCGAGCTGTGTTAATTTTAGCGCAAAACAGGCAGCGGAGCACGTCCATTTTTGGACGTGCTCCGCTTGTTCGCAGTCAGTATGTGTCAGTACGTCAGTAACTCAAAACTGCCACCCCGTCACCCCAGACTCGATCTGGGGTCTCTGCACAAGGTGTGTGCTAGTGCGTTAGTACCTGCAACTCCATCTCACGCTTACTACGTCTGGTAGCATTCACTATCACTATCAAGCTGACAACAGCCAGCAGCAGCAGTGTCATACCAAATCTACCAATATCAAGACCTGTTGGTGGCACAAAAAAGTCAGTATTAGTAAAGTCTGCCGTATTAGCAGCTTCGCCGAGTGTCTGCTCACCTGTACTTAGTGCAATGTTAGGTGTACGTTCTGGTGGATTAATAACTGATGTATCGATGACACCATCAGCACGAACCACAACATGAGGTGTGTAGTCAGATACGGCACGTTCTACTGCTGTGTATCTGGCTCCGACATGGGTATCAAGAAAGACGAGTGTCTGGTTGTGAGTTAAAGCTACCGTTCTGGTAACTTCGTCAGTAAACTCAATGACAGAACCTATTGCTTCGTTTGTTAGCGTATCGATAATCTGTGCGCGGTAGATAATCGGTGGTGTATCAGTTGTTGCAAGCGATGGTGCAGACAGTCTAATATCAAAGTCAAAAGCTCTGCTGAGGTCTGGCATGATTCCTGTTGTTGTCTTTGATATTCTTAGTCCACCTACAGCTAGTGGATCTGTTGGATCTATTTCTACATTTCTAACAAAAGTGTTGGTAAAAGTAAGCGCAGTGTAGAGATCTTCTATTTTGCTACCTAAAGTATCACCTGCAAGAACTTCTTGCACAATAATCGAATTTACTAGGTTTTCGCCTGTTTCTGAATCAGGGAGAACTATGAAAGTAACTTGATAGACTGTTGGATCAAAAGTCATTGTTTCTGTTGTTGTGTTGCTAAAGGTGTCAGACAGTTCACTAATGCGGTAAGTGAACAGACCAGGGGACGGGAATGTTACTTTGTCTTCTATCAGTAGTTCAGAGACTTTTGTTACAGTTCGTACGTCTCCTGTTACTGTTGCAACGTCTGAAGCTGAGAACGTAAGGTTAGGAACTGCAATTGTTGGCAGTACATCTGCCTGATCTGTGTCATAGTTAAAGCTATGGGGTGTTATCTCAAAAGCAAATTCTGTTGTAGGTGTGATGGTACCTACCGGCATTTGCAGGTTTTTGGTGATATAAAGGTCAGTTGGGGGTGGTGGTGGTTCATTTGCTGTAGTAAAGCTTGCAGTGTATGTTGTCAGTACTGTTCCTATAAATGAGGTAAATCCTGCAATTTCTACCGTGTATTCTGTTGCATACTCAAGACCTGAGAGAGGTATGCTGATTTCTGTTCCTTCTGTATTCCAGCTAGCAAATCCCCTAAGAAGTGTTGCACCAGCTGACCTGCCGAGTAGTGGTTCACCAGAAATTGCTACTGTTCCTGCTGATCGGTTCATTTCTTGGTTAAAGGTAAGTATTAGTCTGTTTGTTGTTATCGCAACTTCTGTGCCAGAAGGTTGTACTGAAAGAACACTTACTGCTGGTGGTGGTGTGAC
>WREJ01000049.1 GCA_009779395.1 Coriobacteriia bacterium | reverse complement strand
ATCAAGTCTGGGGTGACGGGGTGACAGTTTTGAGTTGTTGACGCACTAACATACACCTTGTGCAGAGACCCCAGGTCAGAGCCTGGGGTGACGAGGTGGAAGTTTTGAGTTACTGACACAAAGAGGGGCGCGCCTTCCGGCGCGCCCTCTTCAATTGGCAAAGAATACTATAGCCTCATGGGATTAGCAAAAAGATCAAAGAGCAAGGGCTACGTCTTGATTGTCAGTATTAGCAGGTGTTGCATGTAGCTGAATGCCAAGTGCACTGACAATCTTGAGTAAAGTAGCAGCTGATGGATTGCCCTCTGCCGACAGGGAACGATACAAACTTTCGCGCGATACTCCCGCACGTTTTGCAATTTCGGTCATGCCACGAGCACGAGCAATATTTCCCAGTGCAACGTTAAGCATTTGGGGGTCGTTATCTGCTAAAACTACGTCAAGGTACGCAGCAATGTCTTCCTCTGTTTCAAGATATTCAGAGGTATCAAATCTTGTTAGCTTAACAGTCATGTTGCTGTTCCTCTCGTAGTTTTTCCATCAATGCACGTGCCTTTTTGTCCTTTAAGCCGCGCAACCAGTCGGCAAATTGTTCGGTCTGGTCTGTAAGGTAGCGGTGTTCCATGCACCTATTGTAGCCCATGAGCTACAGATGTTCAAGGACGCGCGCCTGGTGCGCCCTGTCCCTGCTATAATTTACCTCATGAAAATTTACAACACTTTAACACGTCAAAAAGAGCCCTTCGAGCCAAAAATCCCGGGCAAAGTCAGCATGTACGTATGTGGACCGACGGTGTATAACTACATTCACGTGGGCAATGCGCGTACCTTTCTGTCCTTTGATGTGATTCGTCGCTACCTTGCCTACAGTGGCTTTGACGTGACTTTTGTGCAAAATATTACCGACGTCGATGACAAGATTATTGCACGGGCGGCTCAGGAAGAGCGCAGTCCAGAGGATGTCGCGCAGTTCTACACCGACGCCTTTATTGCCGAGATGCGGGCGGTGGGTGTTCAAGACCCTGATGTGCGCCCCAAAGCAACACAGATGATTCCAGAAATGGTCAGTCTTATCCAGCAGCTGATTGAATCAAATCATGCCTATGAGACAGACCAGGGTGATGTGTATTTTGCCGTGCGCTCGTTTGCGCAGTACGGCAAATTGTCGGGGCGTGACGTTGATGACCTGCTGCATGGCGTGCGCAAAGATATTGATGACAGCAAACGTGACCCGCTTGATTTTGCGCTGTGGAAAGCTGCCAAACCAGGCGAGCCCTCGTGGGACAGTCCCTGGGGTGCTGGTCGTCCTGGCTGGCATATCGAATGCAGCGCGATGAGTGACGCAGAGTTGGGCATTCCCTTTGACATTCATGGTGGGGGCGTTGACCTGGTCTTTCCTCATCATGAAAACGAAATCGCCCAGACCGAGGCTGCGACGGGCACGCCAATGGCGCACTACTGGATGCACGGTGGCATGCTGCAAACTTCGGGTGAAAAGATGAGCAAGTCACTGGGCAACTTTATGCTGCTGCACGACCTGCTGAAAGACTTTGAGCCCAACGTCATTCGCCTGCTGATGCTGCAAACGCACTATCGTAGTCCCCTCGATTTTTCGGATACGCGCCTGCACGAGGCGGCTACGAGTTTGCATCGCATCCAAACGCTGATAGACCGTGCTGCCTCTACCCTTGAGCGAGCACGTAATCCAGCGACCTGGCGCAAACGTACTCGTCAGATGTTTCCTACGCCGTCCTCGACCCTTTTGCAGTCCGCATACGTCAAGGCAAACAGCGAGTTTCGCGCAGAAATGAACGATGACTTTAACACGGCAGGTGCTGTTGCCTGTCTGTTTGACCTGATTCGCCAGATGAACAGCTTTTTGGATCAGGCAACCGGCGCAGATGCTGCGCGTCCAGACGGCGCAACAGGGGATGGACCGACTCTTGATGAGGATGAAATCCTTGCTTTGCGTAGTGCCTATGACACTCTGGTACAGCTATTTGGCGTGCTGGGGATAGTGCTTGCACCGACTGCAGCGATTGCCATAAGTCCGCAGGCAGAGGCTTTGTTGCAACAGCGTGGTGATGCGCGTGCGGCAAAGGATTGGGCGCGCGCTGACCAGATTCGTGACGAACTGGACGCCTTGGGTTTCGAGGTCAAAGACACTCCGCAGGGTCCGCAATTGGTCGCGAAATAGGCAGCAGGCAAGTATGCGCATCGAGGGAAGAAATGCCGTTTTGGAAGCCCTGCGCTCGGGCGTAAAGGTTCGTCGTGCGCTGCTGCTGCGTGGCATAAAACCGAGTAAAAACATTGACGAGATTCTGGCATATTTGCAGCAGCAAAATATAGCGGCAGAGTACGTCCAGCGCCGCGACCTTGACCAGAAAAGCGACCACGCTGCTCACCAGGGCGTGATGATATGGACGGCAGCTTTTGAGTTTGCGTCTTTGGGCAGTATTATTGCTTCGACCAAAGATGCGACTGACGCGCTGGTCGTCGTGCTTGACCACGTGACCGACCCCGGTAATTTGGGGGCCATCGCTCGCAGTGCCGAGGTCTTTGGTGCTGCGGGACTGATTGTCGCAAAAGACCGTGCTGCAGCGCTGACTCCTGCTGCCCACAAAGCAGCAGCGGGTGCTTTGGCGCATCTGCCGGTGGTACAGGTGACTAACATCAGTCGTGCCTTGCAGCAACTGAAAGAAGCCGGCTTTTGGATAGCTGGTGCCAGCGAACACGCAACAGACAATGTCTGGGACACGCAACTCAGCGGCAAAATTGCTGTGGTGATGGGCGCCGAGGACAAAGGTTTGTCGCGCCTGGTGAAAGAAAACTGTGATTTTCTGGTCAGACTCCCCCAAAGTGGCAAAGTCGGCTCACTCAACGTTGCACAGGCAACGACTGCTCTACTCTACGAGTACATTCGCCAAACAGCAGAGCGCACCAGACGTTCAATCTCTGTGTCGGGTTGAAAAATCCAAATGCACGAGTAGTTGACTACGCTTAGCATTTGTATTTTTGCAAGCCTCCTTGCCTGCGGCTTCACTGCACTTCGTTCGGAATCTGATGCAAGCATCAGATTCACTCACTCCGCTTGCGTTGACCTTGAACGTCTGGAGCGCTCTGAAAATTAATGCGATCCAGCCCTTGACCTTTTGGCATACTAGATATAGTATTAGTAACTATGAATAGGGCATATCTTGCTACTCGCAATTCTTTGGTGCGGGTGTTGCACCCGTCTGTCCGTCACCCAATTTTCCCCCGAATGTTGCTTGCAGGGCGCGCGCGATGAAGATTGTTGCGATTGATGCCAGTCGGGGTAACTGGGCACTAAATCGCACGCTACTGGCAGTTGCTGCCGCCGCAGAAGACGCCGGCGCACAGATCACTTATTTGCGTCTGTCGGAGTATCGTATTTTAAATTGTCTGGGTTGCAAGCTCTGCGTCATGGGTGATGGCTGCAAAATGGAGGACGACCTGCCTCAACTGATGGAGCACATCACGCAGGCAAACGGCATCATCATCAGCGCGTCAGACGAGCGCGGTCGCCGCGCAAAAAACCTCAAAGCCTTGCTGTCACGCCTACGCACCTTCTTTGAAAACGCCTCACAGGTCCAGCCATCGCTGCCCGGCTTTGGTTCTGCGAACAACTATCTGTCACAGGTCGCGCGCGATACCAAACGAGCCATCATCATTACGAGTGCGACCAGTGGTGGCGGCATCGGTGCTTATTTTGTGCCCGCCGTAGCATACGGCGTTCAGGTCAGACGTATTCGTCACTCGCTGGCGGCATGCAACATTGACGCTGTTGGCTCGCTGACGGTAAAGCGTGGCAGTCTGGTAAATGACCAGCTGTGTTCGGAAAGTCAGATGAGGGCAAAATCTATGGGACGCCTGATCGTCGGTAAGTTGTAGAGCACACCAGGCGCGCGATCTCCGCACTGAAAGTGAAAATCAGAAATGCTCACGTAGGTCTTGCTACGCTCCGCTTTCTGATTTTCATTTCAGCACGAATCTCACCCACCTGGACGCACTCTAGTCTAATCGCACTCTACTCTATTTTGATTTTAGTAACAGGTTGAGAACTTCATACCCATCTGGGTCAAGCGCAAGCCCCGTCGCCGCGGCGGCTTCTTCGCTGTAGGCGGCGGCACCGTTGCTGTCGATGCCACCTCCCCAAATCAAGAAAGGCACGGGGTCACCCTCGTGGGTTCTGCTGACGATGGGCGTAAAGTGGTCAGGCATGGCAAGTATGCGAAAGTCGGACGCATTTTCTTCGCCTGCAGCAGCTGCACGCTGCTTTGCATAGGCAAAAAGGCGCGTCATGATTTCGCGGTCAATCATTTCGATGGCGTGTATTTTTTTAACGATGTCGCCCTGGTGCCCCATTTCGTCGGGGGCTTCGACGTGAATGACAACCAGATCTGCATCCCCACTCTCGAATGCCAGGGTAGCAGCCTCGGCCTGGGCACCAAAGTCGTTGTCCAAACCGTCTGTGACGCCGTCGACTTCCATAAAATTGATGTCGAACAACACCGCAAGACCACGCAGCAGGTCAACGCTGCTGGTCATGGACGCACTCAGCCCCCGCGCATCTTTAAATGACTGCACGTCACGCGGGGCAGAGCCTGGCCAAAAGGGCCAAATATCGGTGATGGGCAACTCACCCTCGGCAATCAGGCGCGCGTTGGTCGGGTCGTCCTTTAAAATCTCGTGTGCCGCAGCCATCAGTTCTAGCAGACGGCGCGGGTCCTCGCCCTGACCGCCACGGGGCAACTCGTCGATGCCAATGGGCATGTCGCTTAAGTCATGTGGTGGAGTATAATCCAGGTCAAGGACAGCAGGATAGCCCTTGACAACCAAGATGTGGCGGTAGGCTTTGCCGGGGTAAAAGGTAAAGGTGTCGTCGTTTAAGTGTTCACCCAGGCGCGTCACAATAGCATGTGAGTCTGCCGTTTTGATGTTTCCGCCGGCGTAACTTTCCATGTGACCGTCTAGGATAGACACGGTGTTGATGCGCATGGCGACCTCGTCTGCAGCCAGCTTGATGCCCTGTGCGGCGGCTTCGATTGCGCCGCGCCCCGCAAAATTAGCAACAGGGTCATAGCCCAGGATAGAGGTGCAGGCGGCATTTGAGGATACCTCCATGCCTTCGGGGACGGTGCGCGCCAGACCAACCGTTCCCTGCTGTGCCATCAGATCAAGAATAGGCGTCGTTGCTGCTTCAAGGGCTGTCTGGTTGTTCAGCTGTCCCAGCTTATGGTCAGCTGCTCCGTCAAGTATCACAATTGCGTATTTCATGGATGTCTACCTCTACATTTTCTACGTGTCTTGCAGCAGCGTGCTGTCTTTGTTGTGCACGCCGTCAAATTTCAGGGGAGCTACTAGTATAACGAACTCACCCTTGATGCTGGCAGCAGAACTGCTGTTTTGCCGCTGAGTGAACTCTGTGGCGAGTTCTTGCAGGCTGCCGCGCAGGACTTCTTCGTAGCGTTTGGTCAGTTCGCGCGCAACAGCTGCCTGCCTGTGAGGGTACAGCTGCGCCAGATGCTGCAACACAGCAACAATGCGGTGAGTCGATTCAAAAAAGATCAGCGTGGCGTGCAGCGAGTCCAGTGATTGCAGCAGGGTTTCCGTTTTACCCTTTTTACGGGGGAGAAATCCTCCAAAATAAAAAGCATGTGCCGGCAGTCCACTGACCGAAAGTGCTGCGGTAAGCGCGCTTGCACCGGGAACCGCGACCACCTGAATCCCTGCCGTTTGTGCAGCGGCAACTAGCGGCATTCCTGGGTCAGAAATCACGGGTGTTCCCGCGTCACTGACTAGCGCGATGTCAGCACCACTACGCAAATGGGCAAGTATCTCGGGGATTGCACGCCCGCTTGTGTGGTCGTCAAAACGTTTCAGCGGCGTGTCGATAGTAAAGTGATTAAACAGACGGCGCGTAACCCGCGTATCCTCAGAGTAAACCAGCGAAACCTGCTGCAAAGTCTCGATTGCGCGCGGGGTCATGTCCCCCAAATTGCCAATGGGGGTAGCAACAACATACAGTGTGCCCAGCGCGCCTGTTGCAGCTTTACTTGTGGTATTCACTTTAGTCATGACAGCGGCACACTCATACTTTATACACCCATACTTTAGCTGACGGTACGCAGACGATAACTTTGCGTGCCCAGCCCCAGATGCTGTCCGTAGCGCATGGCAAGTCCAACTTCGACACCGTGCAGGGCCTCGAACTTTTCCTCGCCACCTTTGAGGTCTGCGCCAACAGAACTGCCTTCCCCACAAGCCTGCTGAATCAGGTCAACCGATGCCTGGTCAATAGCAACGGGGTCACTGGAAACCAGCACGCCGATGTCACTGACAACAGGGGCATCAGAATAGCTGCAGCAGTCACAATCGGGTGTGATATTGGTCAAAAAGTTCAGATAGATGACTTTGCCGTCCGTTCTGCCATCTGCTTTTCCATTAAAGTGTTTCAGTGCGCCGGCAGCGTGTTCGACGGTTCGTTCCAGAAAGTCCTGTGGGGATGTCTCCCAATTAATGGCGATGGCGTTGTCGCTACAGGCAGTCAGACATTCGCCGCAGCCACTGCAGCGGTTCTGGTCAATCTGCGCGTGACGGGTTCCTCCGGCTGCCTGTACCAGCGTAATGCAGTGTGGCTGACACCAGTCAACGCAGCGACCACAGGCAGTACAACTATCAGCGTTAACCGTGGGCTTGATGCCCGAATGCATGCGCTGTTTGGCACTGCGAGAACCCAGTCCCATACCCAGATTTTTTAGCGCACCGCCAAATCCTGCCAGTCCGTGACCCTTGGCGTGACTGATGACAATCATGACATCGGCGTCTACTGCTGCACTAGCAATGCGCACCGAATCAAAATGTCTGCCGCCTGTGACAGGCACCACAACCGAGTCACGACTAATCAGGCCATCAGCAATAATGATGGGCGCGCCCGTCGACGAGTAACCAAAACCATTAGCAATCGCACAGTTCAGATGGTCAATGGCGTTTTGCCGCTGCCCACCGTACAGGGTATTGGTGTCAGTCAAAAAAGGCTTGCCGCCCAAATCCTTCACACGACTTACCACGCAACGCGCATACAGCGGACTGACAAATCCCGTATTGCCCTCCTCGCCAAAGTGCAACTTGATAGCAACCTTGTCGTCTGCCTGGATTAAATCATCAATGCCCGCACGCGTCAGCGCCAGATTAATACGCTCTAGCAATGAGCGCTTACGCTGCGTCTGCAGAGGAATAAAGTACACGTCGCTTCCCGTACCCGCCGCCAGACGTGCTTCGGCTTCTGAGGGTACAACTTCACCAGTAAAAGCAGGCGGAGTTTGGACCACAGGTGCAACAGGCATAGCTGCTGGCACCGGTGCAGGTGCAGGTGGGGTACCAGCGGGTGTTGCTGCTGCCACTGCGGGGATTTCTGCGGGAATGTTGGGGACAGCTGGCTGGGGCATTGCTACGGGTGCCGCAAGGTGGCCTGCTGCGTTGTGCAGGTCAAACAGCGTTGAGGGTGCTGCTTCAGCTGCTGCGGGTGCAGCAACAGGTGCTACAGCAGGGGCTGCAGGTGGCATCGCAGGTGCCACTGCGGACTGCGGCGTATTGACCGTAATCTGTGCTTCATATTCGGGGGTCATCGTCGATAATGGACGTACTCTCTCGCCGTCGACGACCAGTTTTGCAACGTCGAGACTAATAGGAATCGAACGATGAGCCGCAAACATCGCAATGT
>WREJ01000048.1 GCA_009779395.1 Coriobacteriia bacterium | reverse complement strand
CAGAGCGATGACCTGGTGGGTACGCTGAAAAAGACCGTAGGGGCGGCGGAGGTTGACCTGATTCCCTGTGGCGGCGGTGACCCCTTGGTCGCTGCGCGTGAACAGTGGAGCGATGGTTCAAATACTTTGGCACTGGCACCGGGTGTGGTGGTCGCCTACGAGCGCAACTACGTCTCGAACGAGCTCATGCGCACGCACGGTCTGACAGTTATTGAAATCACGGGGTCTGAATTGGTGCGCGGTCGAGGCGGCCCTCGCTGCATGAGCCAACCACTGCGCCGTGCACCGCTAACAGACACTTAAGGACAACAAAAGAAGTAGCAAGGGATGAGGGAGGAACTATCATGGTAGATGTGCGCACAGACTTTAAGGGTCGCAGCTTTATTGCAGAAAAAGACTTTACTCGATCAGAACTGGAAGCTCTGATTGACTTTTCGGCAGAACTCAAAGCGCAAAAACGCGCGGGTACGGCACATCGCTACTGTGCTGGTCAAAACATTGCGCTGCTTTTTGAAAAGGCATCGACTCGCACACGCTGTGCTTTTGTTGTCGCAGCGGTCGATTTAGGTGCACACCCTGAATTCCTTGGGATGAATGACGTTCAGCTGGGCAAAAAAGAATCGGTCGAAGACACGGCAAAGGTGCTGGGACGCATGTTTGACGGCATCCAGTTTCGTGGCTATGCCCAAAGTGACGTCGAAGAACTAGCACAGTACGCCGGCGTTCCCGTGTGGAACGGTCTGACCGACCAGTGGCATCCCACCCAGATGCTGGCAGACTTCTTGACCGTCAAAGAACACTTTGGCACCTTGCAGGGTATTACCTTTACCTACTGTGGTGACGGGCGCAACAACATGGCGAACTCGCTTTTGGTCACTGGGGCAAAACTGGGCGTAAACATGCGCATTTGTGCCCCCGAAAGCCTGCAGCCAGAACCCTGGGTTATCGAACTAGCACAAGACATCAGCGCACGCGAGGGAGGCGGCAACCAGCTGATGATTACGGCAGATGTTGACAAAGCCGTAGCAGATGCAGACGTGCTGTACACCGATGTGTGGGTTTCTATGGGAGAAGAGGACCAATTTGCCCAGCGTACCTGCTTGCTGCTACCCTATCAGGTTAACGCAGACATGATGGCGCGCACTGGCAAGGACAGCACTATTTTCTTGCACTGTCTGCCTGCATTTCATGACACAAAGACCGAATACGGCAGGCACATCTACAAAGAATTTGGGCTTGAAGCGATGGAAGTCAGCGACGAGGTGTTTCGTAGCCCCCAATCGCTGGTCTTTGACCAGGCAGAAAACAGAATGCACACCATAAAGGCTGTCATTGCGGCGACAATGGGCAGCTTTTAGTGCCTCTCAAGTCTAGCTTGAAGTCACATTTTAATAGGGGGAGTGTATGGACGCACTCCCCAGACTCTTCTGTTAGCATAGCTTGCATGAGTACTGCCAAACGAAAGCACCCAACATATGAATAATACTGAAAAGAAGCTTCTGGTAATCGACGGACATTCGTGGATGCACCGGGCGTTTCATGCAATGCGTACCCCTCTGACTGCACCGGATGGACAACCCATGGGTGCGGTCTTTGGCTTTTTCTCGATGCTGTCAAAGGCTTTGAGTTTGCTGGGTCCTGATGCGGTGGTCGTTGCCTTTGACGAGGGGAAACCAACAGCACGTATCGAAGTTTTGGCGCAGTACAAGATTCAGCGCAAACCAACCGATCCTGACCTAAAGCTGCAGTTTCCTATCATCAAAGAACTGCTTGCTGCCATGCACGTGCCCATTGCCAGTGTCGAACACATCGAAGGTGATGACATTTTAGGCACGCTGTCGCTGCAGGGCGAGCAACTGGGTATGCGGGTGTATTTGGCGACCAGCGACCGAGACGCCTACCAGCTGATTACGCAGCGCACCAGCGTGATTACAGCGGGGCGAGGGACAGAGGGCCCGCGCATTATCACACCTACCGACGTGGTCAAACGCTATCGTATTGCCCCCGAGCAGGTGGTTGACTTTCTGGGTCTAAAGGGGGATCTGGCTGACAACATTCCCGGCGTTCCTGGTGTGGGCGAAAAAACTGCGGCGCTGCTGCTGAAAGAATACACCTCGCTTGATGCTGTGCTGGCAGCAGCAGAAGCAGGCGAAATCAAGGGCAAGGTGGGACAAAGCCTGGCAGAAAGCAGGGAAATCGCCGAAATCTCGCGGCAGGTGGCAACGATTCTGCGCGACATTCCGCTGGGTATCGACCTAGAAACCCTGCAGTTTGGTAGCTACAATTCGGCGGACATCACCGGCAGCTTTATGCGCTATGGTCTGCGCTCCCCCCTGGGCTGGATGCTAAAATACGGCAAACAGGACCAGCAACAGACAGATTTTGTGGCGGCGGAGTCTGACCTGCAATCAGAAAGCCCCGCATCTGACAGTGCTACGGTGCAAGAACGTCCTCTGGCTGCGTCTCCTTATGTGGGTGTGGTCATCAGTTCTTCTGGTGACACCCTGTTTGACAACGAACAAACTCTGACCCTAGCGACCCTCGCTGCTGCAGCAGACAGCTCTGACGACAAGTTCAGCAATGGCGTGCGCACGCTTCGAGACACCTCTATTGCTGTTGCTCTTGCCGAATTGCTGCAAAGCGAGCAGCAGCTTGCTGCAGCTGACATCAAAGCACTGTTTTCAGAGGTCGCGCCACCTGACAATACTAAAGATTGCTCGCTTGACCCAAAATCGCTTGATGCGACAGGCTATTTTGATGTCAGAATTGCTGCCTATTTGTTGGCGTCTCACAAAACTGACTTTAGCCTAAAGATGGTTGCGCTGGAATACCTGGGTGTTGACCTGGACGAGTTGCCAGCGAAATACTTTGCCGAGGCGGGTGACACAGCAGCAGACGAGCACAGCAAGGACGACAGCAGCACTGCTAGCAGCAAGGCTCATGCGGCTGGCGAGGCGCGTTTGGTTGCGCAACTGGCTACTATACTCGAAGAACGCTTGCAGGCAGATGACAGTCTGGATTTGTACCGCAGCATCGAAGTTCCGCTGATTGCTGTTTTAGCCCGCATGGAACGCGCGGGAATTACCGTTGACCGTAAGCGTCTGGATGAACTGGCTGCCTATGGGCGCGACCGGGTTGCTGAGTTGCGTGCCGAGGTTTTTGAACTGGCTGGTACGGCAGATTTTAACCCTGACTCACCCAAACAGATAGCAGAAATCCTGTTCGACCGCCTGAACTTGCCAGTCATCAAAAAGACGCAAAAGGGACGTTCGACTGACGCAAAAGTGCTGGCAGAGTTAGCCCACCATCATCCCATCGCAGCAAAAATTACCGAATACCGCGAGTTTACCAAGCTACAAAATACCTACCTGGATGCTTTTCCACGCCTGATTGCAGCTGACGGACGCATCCACACCAGCTATAACCAGGCGGTTGCGGCTACTGGTCGACTATCTTCCTCTCATCCTAATTTGCAAAATATTCCCGTGCGCACTGAACTGGGCAGGCGCATTCGCGAGGCTTTTGTGCCCTGCTGCAGCGATTGGAAGCTAGTTTCGGTCGACTACAGCCAGATCGAGCTGCGGGTGTTGGCGCAGCTGTCCAACGACCCCGAGCTAATCGAAGCCTTTAATTCCGGAGAAGATTTCCATGCACGCACGGCGGCACGTATTTTTGACCTGCCGCTTGATCAGGCGGCAGACATCGATCCGGGACTCCGCAGCAAGGCAAAAGCGGTGAACTTTGGCATTATTTACGGGCAAGGTCCTCATGGTCTCAGCAAGTCGCTCGAGATTTCTTACGGCGAGGCAAAGGCCATCATTGACCGCTACTACGCTAGTTTTCCGCGCGTTAAAGCTTACCTGGACGAGACGGTTGCTTTCGCCCGCCAGCACGGCTTTGTGACGACCTATTTTGGGCGCAAGCGCCATATTCCTGAACTGCTCAGTCTGAACCGGGCGGTGCAGGCCTTTGGCGAGCGCACGGCGATGAATCTGCCCATGCAGGGCACAGCGGCTGACTTGATAAAACTGGCAATGATTGGCGTCGATGCTCGCCTGCGCGCAGAAAACTTGCAGGCAAAAATGCTGCTGCAGGTGCACGACGAACTAGTCTTTGAAGCCCCCGCAGAAGAGTGCGACCAGCTATGTCAGCTGGTGACTCGGGTAATGACCTCGGTTGCCCCCGATTTTAAGGTACAGCTGGAAGTTAATGTGGCAGTAGGGGACACTTGGGCGAATGCCAAATAAGGTCAGAGTACACCAGATGGCCAGACTCGGTGTCGTTTGAAAAATCAAAAAT
Source organism: Coriobacteriia bacterium (assembly GCA_009779395.1). Taxonomy (GTDB): domain Bacteria; phylum Actinomycetota; class Coriobacteriia; order WRKU01; family WQUG01; genus WQVN01. The sequence continues at coordinate 3,501 of WREJ01000048.1, read as the reverse complement.
ACACGAGTAGGTCACTACGCTTAGCATTTTTGATTTTTCAAGCCTCCTGGATTCTGACCGCCTGGATGCACTCTGACCCTATTTGGAGCAAATAAGTGCTACCATAATTACACGCATGAAAGGGGAGTACCTGCAATGGCTAATCAAGTGATACCACAGGTTGACGTTGGTGTTTTTGGCGGAACAGGCTTTTATGACCTGCTCGATAATCCTAAAGAATACGACATTATGACGCCTTTCGGTGCGACTTCTGACCGGGCGATGGTGGGACAAATTGGTAATGTGACGGTGGGTTTTGTGCCGCGTCATGGCCGTGCTCACAAAATTACGCCAGCACAAATCAACTATCGTGCCAACGTCTGGGCGATGAAAATGATGGGCGCAAAGCGTGTTTTAGGCCCCTGTGCCTGTGGGTCGCTGCAGGCGCATGTGCGACCGGGTGACTTTGTGATTTGTGACCAGTTTGTTGACCGTACCTGGGGGCGTGGTGACAGCTTTTTTGATGGGACGGCGACCGCTGCTGACGACCCCTTTTTCGACCGTGGCGTGACCCATGTTTCTGCAGCTGACCCCTATTGTCCTCAGCTGCGTGAACTGACGGTACAGTCGGGCAAAAATCTGGGTATTACGACACATGATGGTGGCACGATTGTCATCATCAACGGTCCGCGTTTTTCGACCCGCAGCGAATCGAAATGGTTTGCTTCGCAGGGTTGGGAAGTCATCAACATGACCCAGTACCCCGAGGCTTATTTGGCGCGCGAACTCGAGATTTGTTACGCAAATATTTCGCTGATTACCGACCTAGATTCAGGCGTTGATGCAGATCAGGCAGTGACCAACGCAGCAGTACTCGAGGTATTTGCAGCAAACCTCGACAAGCTAAAGAGCCTACTGCATGATGTAATCCCAAAAATACCTGCAGAAAGAACCTGTATCTGTGTAGACGCATTAGGTGATGCTGAAATGTAGTTCAGAGTGCATCCAGGTGGTCAGAATCCAGGAGGCTTGAAAAATCAAAAATGCTAAGCGTAGTGACCTACTCGTGTATTTTTGATTTTTCAAACGACACCGAGTCTGGCCATCTGGTGTGCTCTGATGTGCTCTATTGTGGTATGATGTTGCGGTCTTATTTAGATAGAAGGAGATTGTGCTATGTACTTGCTGGGAGCCTTTAGTCCAGGTCCTTTAGAGTTTGGCGTTATTCTGATTGTCGTGCTCATAATTTTTGGGCCAAAGCAGCTGCCAAAGCTGGGCAAGATGTTTGGGCAAACGATGAAAGAAGTACGCGCGGGCGTTGAGGAGGCCAACCAGGGTTTGGCTGAAGTAAACGATGCCGTTTCTGGTCAGACTGCCGCTGCGGCTGCCGTACCTGCAGAAGCACCTGCTGTTGCACCTGCACCTGCTGCCACAGAAGCACCTGCAGCCCCTGCAGAAGTAACAGAAACACCAGCAGTACCGACAGAGGAAGTACAAGCTAACTAGGAAAATGGACGCCTGTGCGTCCCCCCATACACAACCATTGGCGAGCCGTCTTGCGGCTCGCTTGCTATTATGCTCTTTGCACAACAGCCAGGAAAACAAAGCGAGGAAGACCATGAATGGAACGATTCTAACCAAAGAAGGTAAGGCAGAGTTGGATGCAGAACTGCAGCATCTACAGACTGTGCGCAGGCAAGAGGTTGCAAAGCGCATCGAAGAGGCACGCAGCTTTGGTGATTTGTCAGAAAACTCAGAATATGATGACGCAAAAAACGAGCAGGGCTGGATTGAAAGCCGCATCGCAGAACTAAAGCACATCTTGGATGGTGCACGTGTTGCAGAACTGCCCAAGCGGGTCACAAAAGCCTGCATTGGCGCGCGCGTTACCCTGAAAATGCTCGACACGAAAAAAGAAGTCACTTACGACATTGTTGGCTCGGCAGAGGCCTCGACCAGCAAGGGTCTTATCAGCAACGAATCGCCCATTGGTGCTGCCCTTTTTGGGCGGAAAAAAGGTGATGTGCTGACCGTCGAAACGCCCCGTGGCGAGAAAAAGTTCGAAATTATCAGCGTAGGAGCATCAAAGTAAACAGATGACAAAAGACGCAGAACATACAGCAGCAGAATTGCCAGCAGACAACCCCTTTGTGGTACGTGCAGAAAAGCTTGCGGCAGCACGTGCGCGCGGGCAGCAGCCTTATGCTAGTGGACATGCTCCTGATGAGGGGGTACGTAGTACCACCCTGCAGGAACGTTACCGTGACCTAGCAGACGGCGAGTCAACAGATGACAGCGTGGCTGTTGCGGGGCGCATTATCGCGCTGCGCGACCAGGGCAAGATGGCGTTTATCATCATTCGTGATGCCTGTGGTGATTTGCAGCTATTTGTGCGTAAAGACGTGCTGGGTGATGCTGCTTTTGACCAGGCAAAAGACCTCGATGTTGGCGATTGGCTGTGGGCACGTGGCAGCATTTTGCGCACGCGGCGCGGCGAGCTATCTGTGCAACCGACAGAAATCGTGCTGCTGTCAAAATCACTGCGTCCGCTACCAGAAAAGTTTCACGGTCTGACTGACATCGAGCAGCGTTATCGTATGCGCTATCTTGACCTGATTGCAAACCCCGAGGTTCGTGCAACTTTCGAGGCGCGTTCTGCCATTATTGCAGCAATTCGCAACTATTTGCAGTCGGCTGGCTATCTGGAAGTCGAAACGCCCATGCTGCATCCCATCGCTGGTGGTGCGGCGGCGCGCCCCTTTACCACGCATCACAACACGCTGAATACCGACCTGTACCTGCGCATCGCGCCCGAGCTGTACCTGAAACGTCTGCTGGTCGGCGGCTTTGAAAAGGTGTTTGAAATCAATCGTTGCTTTAGAAACGAGGGAGTATCTGCCCACCACAACCCCGAGTTCACCATGGTCGAAGCCTACCAAGCCTATGGCAGCATGCACAGCATGATGGATTTGGTCGAAGACCTGATAGGGAGTGTGTCCACTACCGTATTAGGCACAAGCGATATTAGCTATCAGGGGACGCTGGTCAAACTCACCCCCCCGTACCGTCGCATAAAACTTGCCGATGCCGTCAGCGAAGCAACAGGTCAGACGCTGAGCGTGCATACCGACTGTGCTGATTTGCGCGCGCTGTGCAAGAAGTGCGGCATAAAGTTCGAGAAGTCTTGGGGCAGTGGCAAGCTGCTGGTCGAACTGTTCGAGGCGCTGGTCGAGGACAGTCTGGTTCAGCCAACCTTTGTCTATGAATATCCCGCCGAGGTCTCGCCGCTTGCGCGCAGGAGCGAAGCAGACCCTGCCTATACCGACCGTTTTGAACTGTTTATTGTTGGCAAAGAGTTCGCCAATGCTTTTTCAGAATTGACTGATCCCCTTGATCAGCGTGAACGCTTTGAGCAGCAAGCAGCGGCACGCGCAGAGGGTGACGAAGAAGCCATGCGCATCGACGAGGACTACCTGCGCGCCCAAGAATACGGCATGCCACCAGCAGGAGGTATGGGAATTG
>WREJ01000047.1 GCA_009779395.1 Coriobacteriia bacterium | reverse complement strand
TTGCCATTAGGCACTCATGTTTCCCGCTCATATTAAAGTTGGAGTTATTGTGTCATACCCAGCGTGGCGGGATTCGCACATCCCGCCCAAACAGCAGGGTTGTCGTCACTGGGGGGTGGTTGCGCGAAGGAGGGGCCTGCCCCTCCTTCGAAAATGGGCGATGCTGGATTTGAACCAGCGACTTCTGCCGTGTGAAGACAGCGCTCTCCCCCTGAGCTAATCGCCCACTGATACGAACTGACTAGTCTAGCGCAGATTTTCTAGCACGTCTACTATCGCCTGGGCAACCTGCACACCCGCACGTACCTGTGCTTCAAAGGTCGAGGCACCCAGATGCGGCGTCAATACTGCACGCTCGCAACCAAGCAGCGGATAGTCGACTGGTGGCTCGGGGTCATAGACATCGATGCCTGCTGCCCAGATTTTGCCACTGTCAAGCCCTGTGCGCAGCGCAGCATCATCATAGATGCCACCACGCGCAACATTGAGCAGGATAACATTGTCTTTCATCAGCGCGATTTGCGCCGCGCCAATCATGCCCGTTGTTTCAGGAGTCTTTGGCAGATGTACAGAAATGACGTCAGATATGGCAAGCAGTTCATCCAGTGATGGCAGTAGCGTAGCACCGTTTGCCGTCACGTGGTCAGGGTTTGCATAGGGGTCATAGGCACAAATGGTCATCCCAAAAGCACGCGCGCGCTGTGCTAAAAGCGCACCAATCTTGCCAAAGCCAATAATGCCCAGCGTCTTTTCAAATAGCTCGATGCCCGTGTACTGACTGCGATCCCATCGTCCCGCATGCATACTGGCATTCGCCGCTGCCGTATTGCGCGCACATGCCAAAAGCAAGGCAAAGGTCTGCTCTGCTGCAGACACAATGTTTGCCTCGGGAGTATTGACCACCGCAATACCATGTTCTGCAGCTGCCGCCTTGTCGATGTTGTCGGTACCAACACCAGCACGACCAATAACTTTGAGTTCTGTGCCTGCACAAATGATGTCGCGTGTTACCTGCACAGCAGAGCGCACAGCAAGCGCGCTATAACCGGGGATTTCTGCGACCAATTCTGCCGTAGAGAGCCCCAGCTTTACGCTGACCTCACAACCAGCATCTTGTAGATAGCTAATGCCAGCAGGGTCTATTTTGTCAGCGACTAATACTTTCATTACTGGACGCCCTCTCCATCTTTTTCGTTCTGAGCCTGCAAAAAGACCGTCTCTGCAGCACTTATGCTCGCACCCTGTTCAAAGTCATAACCAAGGCTCGTCAGTGCCATTTCAAGTGCTGTCAGCGCGGTGATAATGTCAAACATGCCAAAATAGCCCAGGTGCCCAATGCGGAAAATCCGGTCTTTGTAGTCGTCCTGGCCGTTGGTCATGGTGACCCCGTAGCCCTCTTTCATCAGCTTTACGATTTTGCCTGCAGGGATACCCTGTGGGGACCAGACAGGCGTCACGGCACTGCCGCGCCCCTCAGGGGGAGCAAACAGCTGTAGTCCAATTGCCTCGACACCCTTGCGGGTTGCCTCTGCCAGTAGGCTGTGGCGTGCGATGATGTTTTCGCGCCCCTCTGCCTGCATTAGCTTTAAGGCTTCGTTCAGTCCCTGGATAAGGGTCAGTGCCGGAGTAAAAGGTGTCGTGTTTTTCTGCAGCGACTTGCGGTACTTTTTCCAGTCAAAGTAAAACTTTGGCAGAGTGGAACGCTGGGTCGCCTGCCATGCCTTTTCAGAAACCGAAACTGCCGCAAGTCCCGGGGGCAACATCAGTCCTTTTTGTGAGCCCGTCATGACAACATCAAGACCCCAGTCGTCTGTTGCACATTCCATAGCACCAATGCCTGTGATAGAGTCAACAATCATGAGGGTGTCGGGCATATCGCGCAGCAGAGCAGCGATTTCTTTAATGGGATTTAAAACGCCTGTCGAGGTTTCGGACTGGGTGACAATAAGACCACGCACATCGGGGTGTGCTGCCAGCGTATCTTTGATGTCTGCGACCTTGACGACTTCGTTCCATTCGTAGCACAAATCGATGACCTGCAGACCGTAGGTTTCTGCAATGCTTTTCTCGCGGTCGCCAAACTTGCCGTTGCGCGCAACGATGACTTTATCCCCGGCACAAAAGCAGTTGACAATCGCACTTTCCATGGCACCCGTACCGCTCGAGGCAAACATCAGCACTTCGTTTTGTGTATTGAAAATGTACTGAAGTCCCTGTGTTGCTTCTGCGATGGTCGCTTCAAACTCGGCAGTACGGTGATGAATAATGGGACGCGCCATCGTCAGCAAGACCTCGGCGGGAACGGGGGTAGGACCTGGCGTCATCAAGTAGCGTTTTGTCACAGACATGGTTGTTGCTTCCCTTCCTTTTGTCACTTAAGTCAACAGTTGAACGAAAAAAGCGGGAGCAGTTCCCGCTCTTTTGCGTTTATGTGTAGTACCACAGCGGGGCGGTACGCTTAGTTAAGGACCACTGCCGTTGGTGCTGGCACCAGGGCTGAGCAAGCCATCCAGGCCACTCGAAATTCCCTGACTGTTGTCAATTTGGCTGTGCGAAATAAAGTGCTGCGAAATCAAAAAGCCGTTGGGCAGCGTATCATTAATGCTGACGTGACAGCGTGCGCAGACCAGATTCACCAAGTCTTTTCGCTCGGGTTGGGGGTCATCTTCTGCTAGTTCGAGACCCAAAAGAGCAATGTCGTTGTCAGCAGAGCGATGTGGCCAGTCACTGCGTGGTATCCAGCGCGCAAAGTCAGCCGTACCAAAGTGACAGGCTGAACAAGCAAGGTTGCGCGCCTGCTGCGCTGTCTGCGAGGTCAAAGTACTGTTTGAATCAAGTCCAAAGTAACCCAAAGCACGGAAGCGTGCTAGGTTCAGAGGGTCTGTCAAATCTTGTACGGGCGGGTTGTCCTCGGGAGAGATGGGCACAACACCATGAGGCGGATCCCACGTTGCTGTGCGAGGCCCACCGAGGTCTCCGCGGTGGCAGGTGTAACACTGACCAGGACCGGAATACACGCCGTACAAAATGGTCGCATGTGCTTCTTCTAGTGGGTCGTCAGCACCCTCTGCCGTAGCAAATCCACCGCTGTGAACGTTTGCCGTGCTTTGAACGGTAAAGGTTGTTACCAGCGAAGCAAAACCATCAATCATCGTGGTTCGCGACTCTGGTTGTTCGCGCAGGGTCAGATTGTGACAGTTGGCACACCAAATACTGAGGGTGTACTGGTTTACCTGATCGATGTCATGAGCATAGACAATGGGGTCATCACCCGGAGCCTCTGCCATGACACTTTCTGCGCCAAAGGGGTTCGAGCGCAGCATCTTGTAGCCCATGTCTGCAACGGTCTCGTCGTTTGAGAACTGACCAGCTGCCTCGAACAGAGTGCTGGTAACAGGGTCAGTGACGTCTCCGCGCCAGAAATCAGAGGTCATCCAGGCACCAAAACTTCCGTGAACCGCATGACAAGTAGTACAAGTCAGGTCAATGGTTCTTTCTGGTGCTGTCGCTAGGTCGGGATTGGTCGTCGAAGCAGGAATCGTTCGTGCCAGTCCCAGAGAATGGCCAGACTCCACATCTTCAATTTGACTAACACCCGTACCGCCGTGATACACAATGTTTGAACTCATGCCTGCCCAACCCACGGGAGAACCCGTCAGGTGACAGTACTCGCAGCCTGTGTCGCCCAGGCGCGTCAGCGACCGATTTGTCCACGAGGTAGCAGAGGAGAGACTGGTTGATGCCTGCGTTACTGGTGCGCTGTGAGCCGAATGGCAGACGCTACACTTTGCCGACGTTGTTGTATAACCACCATGAGGACCACGTCCCCGCAGCTGAAAGCCTGGTAGCTGCTCCTCGCCGCCCCACAGGTACTGATTGCCCCAACTAGGAAAGACGGTGTCTCCGCCAAAAAATACGGGTTCTGCAAAGCGTGTTTCACCAAAAGCACCCTTGTAGACGCCTCCGCCACTGTCGCTGAGACCCGTCAGTGATACCTGAGTAACATTTGCAGCAAATGCTGGTACCGCAACAAAGAGCGTTGCACAAAAAGCAATGCTTACTACCGTTGCAATTCGCCTAATTATTTGATGTTTCTTCATCTTTTGCCTGCTCTTCGAACTTTATCCGTTCAATGGCTTTGCACAAAGCCACGTAATCCTAGCAGTACTCCTACTAGTACTGCTGTAATCCCACTGTTACCATGATACAGTTTTTATTCTTGTATTGCACGTTCTTCCTCGATAATTGCTTGAGCAATTGTGCGAAATTCCGCAAAACGCACAACCTTTATTCCGCGACCCTCGGCGAGTTTTTCGACCAGACGTGATGCTGTCAGCAAATAGCCGCTGTGTTTTCTTCTGCTGGCAATAAGCACAGCGTCTGCCTCGAGCTCGCTTAAACCGGCGTTTTCTGCCACTAAAGCGTCACGCTTTTTCTCTGATGCGGTCTGTGTTCGCCAGTTAAAACCAGGCAGCATGTCTTCTGCAGCAGATTCTGTCCCCGCAACAAGTGTCAACTTTGTGAAGTGGTTGTCGACAAACTGTAGCAGATCGGGGTCATCTGCCAAATTCTCGAGGAAGCGCAGATCCACCACATAGCGCGGCATCCGCAAAGACAGCAGCCGCAGCAGCGTTGCTAGCAGTACCGTCAGCGGCAGTATCAGTAGCAACCAACGATTAAAGGGCTCGACGGGAACTTCTTCGGGGACAACAGGTGCCGGCGGCGCATCTTCGAAAATCGACAGCCGGTCGTTAAAGCGATCAGCAATAAATACGCTGCCGCGATAAAAGCAGATCCCTGCCGGATAATACAGCAGCCCGTCGCGCGTACCCACATCAGAAATGGTGTAGAGGGCTTCTCCGCTTTGGGCGTTTAAAACAATGACTTCCGAGCTGAGCCCGTCCAGAACAAATAGTCTGCCCAAAGGTGACAGTGCCAAGTCTACCGGCAGACTAACGCGGCCGATTATCTGGTTTTCAATCTGCAGGTCAAGGTCGACCGCCGCAGCCTCGATGCCGGTTAGCGGCTTGCCGTATACCCAGACCAACTCTGGTGAAGTCTGGAAGTTTTTGAAAGCCTTGACGCGGTTGTTCAGCGCGTCAGCCACAATAGTCAGCTGCGTGGTATCAGTCGCCGAGATGGACGCCTCTGAGTCCATGCGGGCAGGGTCAAAGACCACAACAGCCGTGGGATTGTCCATCTGACCACCCAAAATGCCCCAGTTTAGATAGGTCAGGTTAAAGTTACCATCCAAATCACCGGCAACAATGCCCGATCTGGTCGTCACAAACAGCTGCTCGACGTTGCTGACAAAGTTTACGTTGACACCAATGGGTGCCTCTTCTTCAAAGGTGACTGCCCGCAGCAGCTGGTCGTGCTGGTCAAACAGCAACAGCATGTGCAGTGCCTGGTCAACAGCAAACCAGCGACCGTCAGCAGCAAAATCAAGTGAGGTCGGTGCCACAAAAGCCTGCGGCGTGTAGGGAAGCGGCGTCACATACGAGGCATGGTCGGACTCCTCCGCCTGGTCCAGGTTTGTAGCGTCTTGTTCTGCCGCAGACAGCAGAGTGGTGATGCTGCGCAGGTACAGGCCGTCCTGGTCAAAGACCACCACGCGAGCGTTGCCCGTGTCAGAGGCATAGATTTCACCGGCAGGTGAGATGGCAATGCCGCTGGGACGGTCAAGCAAAGCATCTGCCGGACCGTAAATCGAGCTTCTAAAGTTAGCAACCGGCGAAAAAGTACCGCCGACAAATCCGGGCGGGCGCACAATGCCCAGAAGCAAAATCAGGAGGAGTATGCCCAGCACCAGCATCGCTGCAAAGACCACGCTGAGTAGCCAAAAGATGCGTTTACGACGAATGTCGCCTGGCAGATTGAAGGGGTTTTCTTCGTCTGCGCTGCGATCACGCTTTTTTAGGGTCAGTGTCTGTTTGCTGTCAGTTTCAGTCATCACTCATGCGCCTTATCAAAGCATCCATTGCAGCTTGCGCTGCCGCGCTGTGGTCGCGCTCGAGCATCCGCAGTTGCTCTAATGCTGTTTCGTTGTCGGGATCAAAAAACAGAACCGCGTAGTAGTGATGCGCGCCGTCCTGCCAGCGCTGCAAGTCAAGCGCGACTTCTGCCGCAGCTAGGTGCAGACATATCGATTCTGGTTTGATTCTTGCTCCGCGGACAAACATGTCCAATCCTTGGGCGCGATCCCCCGAAGCAATAAAACTGTTGCCCAGACCACGCAGAGCTTCGCGCTGCAGTTCTGGTTCGTTATTTTGGACTAGGTCAAGCGCGCGCCAATAGGCAGCAATCGCTCTCTCGTAGTCTGCTGCAAACTCGTGCACATTACCCTGCACAATAAAGGCGCGGGCGTTGGTCGGGTTAGCCGCCGCAACGCCGTCAACCAAATCTGCCGCTGCCGAAACACGCCCCATCGCCAACAAAGCACGGGCAATGTTAAGACGTGCGGTGACCACAGCCGGAAAAGTATCAGTGTTGTGCCCAGCAGCCTCTGCTGCCGCAATGGCCTGACGCTCTGACTCGCGCCCCCGTAGATACTGCTGCTGTGCCGCCGTTGTCGGAGCAGGACGAAAGACCTGACTTCTCTCGACAAAAAGCACGCCAATGGCAGCAAGTAAGAGGAGAATGCCCAGCAATGCCGCAATAAAAGCAGCACGCCGCTGACCAGGCGTAGAAGCTTTGAGGTAACGCCGACCGATTGTTGTCGAAGCGTTTTTCTTCATGGGGATATTATCGCATAAGCAAGAGTTCTGGGGTGCCAAAATCAGCAGATGGCTTGCGGTATTTGCCACCTAGCTTGCTGCTTACTGTTCTTGCAGATTTCCTTTTTGTTCTATGGCAATAGCTGCTATCTCAACCTGAACAAATCGGTCGAAAGCACTTTCGAATAATCGGTCTTGTACAATACGGTATTTTTCAAATTCGCTTTCAGCATGAGCTCTGGCGATTTCAGCTGACACCTGACCTGCGTCCCGCAAGACCTTTCTGTCGGCTGCATCAACAAAGCGGTTCAGTCGTTTTTCAGTCGCTCGTCATCCATGACAAATGCCTTTATCGTAAAGCTTTCGATAATGTCAGTTGCCCACTTGCGAAATTGCACAGCCTGCTCGGAGTTCACCTTGTAGCCGACAGCAATAATTGCCTTTAGATTGTAGTGCTTTGTGTCATAGGTCTTAGCATCAGCAGCAGTTATCCGAAAATTTCGGATAACTGAATCCTCCTGCAGTTCGTTGTCAGAAAATATCTTTTTTAGGTGATAATTGATGGTTCGTACATCAACATCATACAAAGCAGCCATCATTTTTTGCGTAAGCCACACATTCTCGTCGGCATATACTGCCTCAACACCACCCTTGCCACTTGCCGCCACAAAGGTCAAGTATTCGGCAGCTGACGAACGAAGCAGCGAATGGCCTTTTTTCTGCCTAGTTTTCTTGCTCATTAAAACCCTACTTCCTCGCCAACTGAATCAGAAACAACTGTTCGTATTCTAGCAAATTACGCACAGTAAAACTAGCGAACAGATTGTGAAAAATTGATTTGGAAATCGCAACGTGCCCTATAGGACAAATGCGTTGGCGCCTAACAAGGCACAAAGAGGGGCGCGCTCCTGTTTATCAGTAGCGCGCCCCCTCTTGTGCGTCAAAACTTCCACCCCGTCACCCCAGACTCGATCTGGGGTCTCTGCACGGGGTGTATGGCAGTACGTCAGTAACTCAAAACTTCCACCCCGTCACCCCAGACTCGATCTGGGGTCTCTGCACGGGGTGTATGTTAGTGCGTCAGCACCTGCAACTCCATCTCGCGTTTACTACGCCTGGTGGTAGTGACTATCACAATCAGTGCTGCAATAGCTGCAAGTAACAGTGCTAGTCCAAACTTACCAATATCA
>WREJ01000046.1 GCA_009779395.1 Coriobacteriia bacterium | reverse complement strand
CGCCCCAAGCATTTTTACAGTATTTATCAGAAAATGATTAATCGCGGCAAGGATTTCAGCGAGATTTACGACCTGATTGCGCTGCGCATTATTGTTGACTCGGTCAAGGATGTCTATGGTGTGCTGGGTATGGTGCACAATCTGTACAAACCCATGCCGGGTCGCTTTAAAGACTACATTGCCATGCCCAAGTTTAATATGTACCAGTCGCTGCATACCACCGTCATTGGTCCGACTGGTCGTCCGCTCGAGATTCAGATTCGTACTGCAGAAATGCATCGCCGTGCAGAATATGGCATCGCTGCCCACTGGCGTTACAAAGAGGGCAAGCCAGCGAACCCCGAGGACAAGTTTGATGACCGCCTGTCGTGGTTGCGCCAGATTCTTGATTGGCAAAACGAGACCAGCGACCCGATTGAATTTATGGACGCCCTTCGCATTGACCTCTTTGACGAAGAAGTCTTTGTCTTTACGCCAAAAGGGGACGTGAAATCGCTGAAAAAGGGTGCAACACCGCTTGATTTTGCCTACAGTGTTCATACCGAGGTAGGGCACCAGACCGTCGGCGCGAAAATTAATGGCAGCATTGTTCCTTTGGCGTATCGTCTGGAAATGGGTGACCAGATCGAGATTCTGACAAACAAGAACTCGAGTCCGAGTCGTGATTGGCTTGACATTGTGGCGACCTCGAGTGCGCGCAGCAAGATTCGCAGCTATCTGGCAAAGACGACCCGTATTGATGACGTGACGCGTGGGCGCGATATGTTGATGAAAATCATGCGCAAACATGGGGTCAGTATTGCTACACGAAAGGTAGAAAAAGAACTGGATCAGGTTGCGCGTGCTATGCACTACAAAACCAGCGATGACCTCTACGCGCAAATTGGGTCCTCAAAGCTGTCGGCGCGACTGGTGGGCACACGTCTCTTGAAACAACTAAGCGAGACGGGACTGCTTGCTGCTGACAGCAAGGGTGCAAAGGCACTGGCAGCGGAGGCGGCTGCTGATACAGCAGCCGGTATGCAGGTAGCAGCCGCTGACGGTGACTTTACTCTGGACACGCCCATGCTGGCACCCCGCAGTATGCGCCGTCCAAAGCCAACGGGTGGCGGTATTCGTGTTCCGGGCATCGATGACGTGCTGGTCAGGCTGTCAAAGTGCTGCAATCCCGTGCCAGGTGACGACATCATTGGTTTTGTGACGCGGGGACGCGGTGTGTCTGTGCACCGTGCCAGCTGCCCCAATGTCAAAGACCTCGCTGATGCGCCAGAACGCTTTATAAAGGTAGAATGGGACCGCACGGCACATGCGACCTACCACATCGAGGTCTTTATTCAGGCACTGGACAGACTCCGCCTGCTGCAAGACGTAACCATGCGTATCGCAGAAAGTGGGGTCAATATTTTGTCATCGGCAACAACAGCGCACAAAGATGGTATTGTGGATATGCGCTTTCTTTTTGAGACGGGCGAGATGGGCAATCTTGAAGCGCTGCTGAGCTCGATTCGAGGCGTTGACGGCGTGTTTGTGGCACGGCGCATGCTGCCCGGCGAAGGCCCCAAAAAGAAGTAGCTGAAACGTCAGAAAAAGCACGAGACGAGAAATGACGGAGAGACAATGACAGGAAGTTCTGTGGCAGAGAAAGGCGCGAACCAACATCCCCTGCGTACAGCAGCTGTCGAGGAACTGCTGCAAGCTGTGCGCACAACACAAAGCAGCGACGAGCTGTTTAACTTTATGCTTGATGTGGCAACGCCGCGCGAACTGACCGAGCTAGCACAGCGTTTGCAGGTTGCGCGCCTGCTTGACAGTGGTATGCCCTACGCTGCTATCGAGGAAGAAACGGGTGCCTCGGCGACAACCATTGCGCGCGTGTCAAAGTGCCTGCAGTACGGTGACGCTGGCTATGTAACGGTGCTCGCCCGACTAAAAGACAGCGGTAATGTATAGCTATCGTCCGACCGCCACTGCGAAACAGAAACAGAAAGTAAGGACCGCCTGACACTATGAGTTTTGTTCATCTGCATACACACACCGAATATTCGCTGCTTGACGGTGCGGCGAAAGTTGGTCCTCTGATTGCGCGCGCCAAAGAACTAGAAATGCCTGCGCTGGCTATCACCGACCACGGTTACATGTTTGGTGCTATTGACTTTTACCAGCAGGCAACGCGTGCGGGTGTCAAGCCGCTTATTGGCTGCGAGGTGTACTTTACTCCAGGTTCTCGTTTAGAGCGCGACCAGAACGAACGCACCCTGTATCACCTGGTCTTGCTTGCCAAAAATAATCTGGGCTACCAAAACCTGATGAAAATCTGTAGCCATGCTGCCACCGAGGGCTTTTACTATCGTCCTCGCGTTGACAAACAGCTACTGGAACAATACTCCTCTGGTTTAATCGCGACCTCTGCCTGCATGTATGGTGCGGTCTCGACCTTTATCGAACAGGGTGACCTTGCCCGCGCGCGCGAGTGGGCAGAGTACTACAGCAAGACCTTTGACCCGGGCTGCTTTTACCTCGAGATTCAAAATCACGAATCACGGTCAAAGAGTGGTGTTACCCAAAAGCAGCTGTGTGAGGGTATTGCTTCGCTGGCACAAGAAATGGGACTGGGTTTGGTTGCCACCAACGACGTTCACTACGTCAACGCAGATGACCACACCATGCAAGATTATCTGCTGTGCATTGGGTCTGGCGGCAGGACCTTAGATGACACAAATCGCATGACAGCTTATGCGGAATGTCACCTGAAAACCCTTGCCGAAATGAAAGAAATGGTAGGGGAGTATCCCGGTGCCTATGACAACACTCTGAGCATTGCCAACGAGTGTACGGTCGAGTTGGACTTTGACCAGATAATTTTGCCAGCAATCGAAATACCTGCGGGAAAGTCTGAACGTGAACACCTGCGTGAACTGTGCATCGAGGGTCTGAAACGCCGCTACAATACGACTGACCTTTCTGAAGAGTCGCTAAAACGTCTTGACTTTGAACTAGAAATTGTCGCCGAGAAGGGCTTTTGCGCTTACTTTTTGATTGTGTCTGACTTTACGCGCTGGGCACTAAAAAGTGGCATTGCCGTAGGTCCGGGGCGGGGTAGTGCTGCGGGGTCGATTATCGCCTATTCGCTGGACATTACCGACCTTGACCCGCTTGAGCACGACCTGCTGTTCGAGCGATTTTTGAACCCAGAACGCAGCGAAATGCCCGACATCGACATGGATTTCGAGCCACGCCGCCGTGACGAAGTCATCAATTATGTGCGTGAAAAATATGGTCACGACCACGTCACTCAGGTCATCACGTATTCGAAATTGATGGCAAAACAGGCAGTGCGTGACATCGCCCGCATCATGGACAAACCCTTTAGTCTGGGCACAAAAATCAACGAGCAGATTCCCTTTCTAAAGTCCATCAACGAATCAATGAAAGAAAACCCCAAGTTTCGGGAAATCTATCAAACAGACGACGAAGCGCGTACGGTCATTGATGCTGCTCTGTCGATTGAGGGCTATATTCGCGGAGAGAGTGTCCATCCCTGTGCGGTTATCATCAGCCGTGAGGCTATTACCGAATACGCGCCCGTCAAACTAGACACAAAAGCAAAAGACGATTCGCTGGTCATAACTCAGTATGATGGAGAAACTCTCGCAGATATGGGTCTGCTGAAAATGGACTTTTTGGGTCTGCGTAACCTGTCTGTTATCGAGGACGCTATTGCGGCAGTCGAAAAGAACTACGGGCGCCTTATCGACAGAAATCAGATTCCGCTTGATGACCCCAAGACCTTTGCGCTGCTGACTCGCGCACAAACTGCCGGTGTTTTTCAGGTAGAAAGCTCGGGAATGCGTGCGCTGCTGCGCCGGATGAGACCGACCCAGTTTGCCGACATTGTCGCCGTACTTGCTTTGTACCGACCCGGTCCTTTGCAGTCGGGTATGGTTGACGACTTTATCCACAGAAAGCACGGCAAACGCAGGGTTACCTACTATGATGAGCGCCTAAAGCCGATTCTTGAGGACACCTATGGTGCGATTGTGTACCAAGAACAGGTCATGCAAATCTCGATGGAGATGAGCGGCTTTAGTGCAGCCGAAGCCGACACCTTGCGCAAAGCAATGGGCAAAAAGCTGATGGACGTGCTAGAACCCATGAAGGACAAGTGGATTAGTGGTGCTGTCAAGCGTGGTTATGATGCCCGCATGGCACAGCAGCTGTGGTCTGACATTCTGCCCTTTGCCGAGTACGCCTTTAACAAAAGTCACTCGGCGGCCTATGGTTTGACCACCATGCGCACCGCTTACCTAAAGGCGCACTATCCTGGCGAGACCATGGCAGCTGTTTTGACCAGCAAGATGGGCAAGACTGACGAACTGACGCGCTACATTCAAGAATGCAAAGACGAGGGTCTGGCTGTTTTGTCCCCCGACATTAACAAGTCAGAGCGATTCTTTTTTAACATTCCCGGTGAAGGCATTCGCTTTGGGCTTGCGGGCATCAAGGGAGTAGGAGAAGTGGGTGCCCAGCTGATCTTGGATTGCCGCGAAAAGGACGGTCCTTTCGAGAACATGTACGACTTTGTTGACCGCATTGACCCCAAGGCTGCCAACAAACGGGTGTTGGAAGCACTTATCAAGGGTGGTGCTTTTGATGCCTCGGGGTATCCGCGCAAGCAGCTGTTCCGGATTATGGAAGACGGGTTGCTCCGCCAGGTGCAAAAGCGCAATCAGCATCGTCAGGCGGGTCAGATTTCGATGTTTGATTACTATGAACAGGACGAGCTGGGTGTCGATGACGATGCGATAGAGCCTCCGCAAGATGCGACAGAAGAGTGGGACAAAAATCTAAAGCTGGCATTCGAGCGCGACTATTTGGGCATGTATTTGTCTGACCATCCGCTGTCTGATTACGCCGATGCCATGCACGAATATGCCGACATCAGTACATCTGCGGGTGACATTCCGCCCGGGTTTACCGGCTGGTTTGCGGGGATGATGACTGGCGTCGAAATCAGGCCCTCACGATCGGGCAATATGTACGCGCGCGGGCAGCTGGAAGATTTGGGGGGGAGTCTGACCTTTATTGTCTATGGCAAGCGGGTCAAGCAATACGAGGACATGCTAGAAAACGACCGGATTGTGCTGATTTACGGACACTACAAGGTTGACGATAACGGCGCAACCTTGATGGTGCAAGAAATCAAGGAATTGCCAGGGGCAAGTGGGCAGAGCAAGAAACCAAAACTGGTAGTGAAACTAACCCCCGAGCAAATGGGTGACCGTCTGTCAGTCGAAGATTTCCGGCGTACTCTGACGCAATTTCCTGGTCAGAGCATTGTCGAGTTGCACCTGTTCGAGCCAGTGTCTGCGACCACAACTGTTGCCGTCTTGCCCGAGCAAATAAATCCCGACAGCGATCAGCTGATACAGCGTCTTGCCACTCTGTTTGGCGACGAGGCAATCGTGCTTGTCAGAGCGTCCTAGTTGCTGTGCAGACAAGCGTCCAGGCAAGCGTCCAGGCGGAAGAGTGGTAGTAGCACCGCTGAGTCTGGTACTCTAGAGTGACGATGACGACACAATTGCAATCACAATCAAAGTCCCGCCTGCGACCCTATGACTATCTGAAGCGTCTGCTTGACCTGATTGTCAGTCTGACGGTACTGCTGCTGGCAAGTCCGGTGCTGCTGCTAGTAGCACTGCTGCTGCTTGTCACCATGGGACGACCGCTGCTGTTTGTCCAGGAAAGACCTGGCAAAGGCGGCCGCCCCTTTCGCCTGTACAAATTTCGCACGATGCTACCAGTGACAGATGCCGATGCTAGCGCGGTCACTGCTGTTGCCAGTGACGGGGCGCGCCTAACCCGCGTAGGAGCAGCACTACGCGCAAGTTCACTAGACGAGCTACCAGAACTGTTTAACATTCTGCGCGGTGACATGTCGCTGGTAGGACCGCGTCCCCTGCTGACAGATTACCTAAAGTACTACTCGCCGCAGCAGGCGCGCCGCATGGAAGTACGCCCCGGACTAACCGGCCTTGCCCAGGTCAGCGGCAGAAACGCCCTTAGTTGGGAGCAACGCTTTGAACTGGACGTGCTTTATGTTGACCAGCGTTCACTGTGGCTGGATTGCCGTATTGTGTTGCAAACAGTAGCAGCGGTTCTGTCACGTAAAGGAATCAGCGACCAAACGGCGACCATGACACCTTTTCAGGGAAGCAGCGAAGGAAGCACTGACCAGACGGTAGCAGAGAAGCACTAATTTTTATGTAACATCTTGTTACATTACTTTTGTTTATCGGGATTTTGCCTTACACTGGGCGACAGACTGCGCAAGTCAACTGCGTAATCACTGCCCAGAAATTACCCAAGATTTAGTAAAGCGACGAGAAGAGAGAGCACCATGGATTTTAGTACACGCTGTTTGCATGCCGGTTACGAACCCGGCAACAAGGGACCACGCCAGATTCCCATCTATCAAAATACGACCTGGTACTTTGATTCGTCCCAGCAAATGGCAGAACTTTTTGACCTGCAGGCGGCTGGCTATTTCTACACGCGTCTGGGTAATCCGACCAATGACGCGGTTGCGGCACGCCTTGCTGATCTTGAGGGTGGTGTTGCTGCCGTTCTGACTTCTTCGGGGCAGGCAGCGTCCTTTTTCTCGGTGTTTAACATTTGTCAGGCGGGCGACCATCTGGTGGCAGCCTCTCACATTTATGGAGGCACCTACAACTTGTTTGCGGTAACTCTGCCAAAAATGGGCATCGAAGTCACTTTTGTGGACCCCACGCTCCCCCTTGAAGAGCTGAAAAAAGCCATTCGTCCTACTACAAAATGTGTCTTTGGCGAGACTCTATCGAACCCTTCGCTGCAGGTGCTTGATATCGAGAAATTTGCAGAGCTTGCCCACGGTAGTGGTGTGCCGCTGATTGTGGACAATACTTTTCCCACGCCGGCAAACTGTCGTCCTTTTGAGTGGGGAGCAGACATCGTTGTCCATTCCACGACCAAATATCTTGATGGGCACGCGGCGCAGTTGGGTGGCGTGGTAATCGACAGTGGCAATTTTGATTGGCTGGCACAGGCTGACAAGTTTCCGGGACTGACGACACCCGATGATTCCTACCATGGTCTGGTGTATGCAGAACAGTTTGGCAAAGGTGCCTACATCACAAAGATGGTCGCGCAGTTGCTGCGTGATTTGGGCTCAACTGCAGCACCACAAAATGCCTTTTTGCTGGGCATGAACATCGAGTCCTTGCCTCTGCGTATGCAGCGTCACATAGAAAGCGCGCAAAAAATCGCTGAGTGGCTAGAGGGCAACGCACAGGTCGAGTGGGTGCGCTTTCCGGGACTTTCTGCAGACGGCGAAAACGCGCTTGCGCAGAAGTACTTTGACCATGCTGGTGGCAGTGGGGTAATCTCTTTTGCCCTTGCTGGTAGTCGTGACGACGCGGTGACCTTTATGGACGCACTGAGGGTAGCGAAAATCGCAACACATGTGGCTGATGCGCGTACCTGTGTCTTGCACCCTGCCTCGACCACGCATCGCCAGCTGAGCGACGAGCAATTGGTGGATGCGGGAGTGTCTCCAACAATGGTACGCATTAGCGTAGGCCTCGAAGATGCAGACGATTTGATAGCAGATTTGCAACAAGCACTTGATGCGGTAGCTGCTGCTTAGCGAACAAGTGTGCAAGAAGGGTCACTCTGACCCCTTTTTCTGTGGCGGATAAAAACAGGGCGGTTCGTAAAGGGTCGCCCTGATGCTGTTTGCATTTAAAAGCAGCCGTATCCTTGTGTAAATGTGTTACACTATTCCCTCGACGCTGGGGTATCGTCTAATGGCAGGACGCTGGTTTTTGGTGCCAGTTGTCTAGGTTCGAATCCTAGTACCCCAGCCATTCCGTTTGCTT
>WREJ01000045.1 GCA_009779395.1 Coriobacteriia bacterium | reverse complement strand
GCCTCAGGGTGCGTTGTGAGTGAGCTTTTTGTTAGGTTCCTGCGCGCAGCGTAGCTTACTCCTACGTGAGCACAGGGTTCTGACAAAACAGGTCGCTCACAGCGTGCCCTGTGGTGCCAACGCGCAGGCAAATTGTGTGGTCTCGATTGGCGGTACTTTGCTAACAATACCAACACAACCAACATCGCAACCACCAGCAGTACCACCAGCAGCGTACTATTGTTACTGTTAAGAACCAGCCCAGCAATGATAGGCCGGCGGGGTTGGGCTTCAAAGGTCAGTATACTGCTGACGTCGGCGTAGTTGTCGCTCGAGACAATGACCTCAAGTGTCGCTGCTCCCGTGCTTCTTCCAAGTCCTGTGTAAGTCAGTTCGCTGTCCTCAAGTGTTGGCATAGCTGCCAACACGTCGCGTGTTCCCTCCGCGTTATTGTCAAAGGCACCCAAAGAATAGCTGATAGCACCTGCAGGATGTATATAGATTGGTACCAGGTGCTGCGCCAGATCATAGGTCTGCTCAAAGGTGTCAGAGCTGAAGACAATAATGTTTTCTGGGGTCAGTACCACAAAACCATCAGATGCCTTTTCGATGCTGAGCTCAATTTCAGTGGTGTTGGGAACATCGTTTTCTATGGCAGCAGTAAAGGATTCGCCCAGTGGCTGGTAATAGATAGTCAGCGTGTGCGTGTCAATGGACAGACTCTCGAGGTATTCTTCGCTAAAGGTAATGGTCGCCTCTGCATTAAGCGAAGAGCTCGCTGGTGCTAGCAGGGCGCGGCTGCCGTTGCCATTGACGTCTTCGACTAGCAAGGTGTAGTCGTCGCCCTCCACCAGATCTCTGTTGCCGTCACAAATCCGGTCGATACTGTTGCCATTAAGGGCAATCTGCGCCTGCGCCGTGCCACCAAAACGCGCATGCGTGACACTGTCAGTAATCGCCTGACTGTTGGTAAAGACAACAACGCCACTGTCGAGCAAAATCGTAACGTTACCCGCGACATCGGTCACACGAACATAAAGAATAAAGCGATCGCTTGCCGTCGCACTAAAGGTAGTACCCGCTGTCCACGCAGAAATACTGGTCGGGTCAACAACTTCGCTTGCTGCACGGTAATGGACGACCTCTGCCACCCCAGAACCACCCGCATCACTGCCGACAATAGTCACGTCAACTTGATCGCTGAAAAACAGCCCAAAACTGACGGTGTTCAGGAAGCTGCGCAGCGCATTTTCGCGGTAGCGCACCGTCGCGCTAGGAGACGTACGGTCAATACGATAGGTCTCGGTCGCGGCAGCAGAGATATCGCCTGTCAGGGTATTGCGAACATAGAAAGTCACGCTGCCATTGCTTGTTTCTGCCGTCTGAGATAGGGAGTCTGTCCACAGGCCGCCCGGCGTATTAGTTCTGCTGACCTGATAGCCAGGTGTCGCCGTAATAACAAAGTCGTCCTTTGCCCAGCCAGCAGCATTGAGACCACTGGTTGTGTAGTGTACCAGCGGCAGCGGGGGGAATTCGTAGCGCACAAAAACTCTGACGTTTCTGCTGATGGGTGTCAGCGTATAGCCAGCAGGGCCGCTGATACTGATGTTAATGTTCTGGCCGTTGGCAACACTGATGTCGCTTATCTCGAGCTGCCAGTGGCGAAAGCTAGCGTCTACGGCAGTCAGTGCTCCGGCAGTGGCACCCGTTACACTGATGTTGCCTGCTGTCAGGCTTGGGACTGCTCCGCTAAAGCTGAGGAATACCTTTTCTGAAGTTACAGAATCACTTCTGCCGTCTGCCGTTGCCCCCGACCAGCTAATGTTTGTGTCACGATGTATAGGAACATTCCTAGTCAGTGGCGTGATGTTGATTCCCGGAGGATTCGTCAGTGTGACCGTGAGGTTTTCTCCCTGCCCAACGGTGATGTTTGACACAACCAGCTGATACTGCGTGCCAAAGTTCCACACTCGTTCAAGGGTCGCCCCGCTGACAGAAATATAGGGGTTCGCATAATCCCAAGCAGTAAGCGGTGAAAGCTGCGGAGGCTGGTTAAAGTTCATCCAGACAAAGGTCGTATCGACGGTATTTGCCGTGCCATTGCTCGACATGCTGGTGAACGAGACATTTTGGACAGAGCCTGTCCATTGCCGGTTTACCCTCACCGTTTTTATCTCTGGTGCCAGATTTCCGT
Organism: Coriobacteriia bacterium; assembly: GCA_009779395.1. Classification (GTDB taxonomy): domain Bacteria; phylum Actinomycetota; class Coriobacteriia; order WRKU01; family WQUG01; genus WQVN01. Next base: position 5,785 of record WREJ01000045.1, on the reverse strand, counting down.
TAGGCTGTATTACGACTGTTACTTTGTCCCCCTGAGCAAAGCTGCCCCCTATCGCCAGCTGATAGCTACTGCCAGACCCCGTAAGAGCACCTTTTGTCGCACCCCACACCAAAACATCGGCATCGGTCAGTGCAATATTTTGGTCAAAGTTCAGCGTCAGAGAAGTCGTTGTGTTGGTATTTGCTGCACCATTTGCTGTCAGTGATGTCCAGCGAGCAAGACTGGGATTTCCCGCTACAGGAGAAGTGACCGCCTTTATGTAAACAGCACGTGGTGTCGGAGCAACGCTGATGTCTTGGGTGGCAGCAGCTATGCCAATGTAAGACAAGTCCGTCATGGGCGGATCTACCTTCATGCCATTGCTGCTAGGAACACCGTTTTCATAGCGCACCGTTATCGCAAAGCGCGCGTTTGCGGCAATTGTTGGCTTTGAGGGAATGTCGATAGTGTGATAACCCACGTAATTCGCGTCAAAGGTCGCAATGGGTTGATTGGCAGCGATTACAGGAGCAACCTGCGTGGGAGAGGTATAGTTGTTAGTCAGATAGATGGGTATGTTGTACTGGGGAGCAGAGTTCACATAGACGCGCACCTGCTGCAAAGTCTCGGCTGCAGGACCAGCAGTAAAGACATTGGTGCCATGACGCACCTGCCCCACTGCCCAGGTGACCCCATAGTCAGTCGAGTTGTAATCGTACAGCTTGTTGGTAAAGTCTTCATCGTCCATTTCTGTGGCAGGGTCAAACACCCAGCTCATCTCGCCCGCGTATTTGTCCTCGTAAGATATCCAGAAATAGCCGCTCATGCCCCAGCCAGTTCCCCAGCTGTTTTTGACCAGCCAGGCACCGTCATTAGCGGGACGGTTAGCAGCATTAAAGTTTGTGCGCGGAAAACTGTCATCCCAGCCAACAATCAGCACCAAATGATTCATGACTGGACTTGCCGAGGGCGGCAAATAGTAGGCAGCCGTAGACGCGTTAAAATAGTCCTGCCAATTGCCACTGTCACCAAACTGACCAGTGGTAACAGAACCATAGTTTGTTACCGCAGCCTTGATTTCGTCAATCGATGCCTTGCCTGTGTTGATGTGGTAAATGCCGGGAACGGCAAAAGAACGCCTTTCGGCAGCCGTTTGCGCAAGGGGACGCGCCGCAAGATTGCCCGAGGGAATCTCGTCGTCATCTGCTTGATTGACCTGACCGCCAAAGTTGTCACGCATGCTGTATTTCATTATATGGAAGGGGTTTCCTCCGGCACCAGGCTGGGTTCTATCAAAAAAGCCATAGACCGTATTGCCACCTGCTATGCTCAGGGCATGGCCAGCATTAACTTCGGAGAGGTCCAGGACTCCGCCACCTGCCTTGATGGTAGCAGCTTCGATAGCTGCCATACTAGCAAAACTCCAGCAAAGACCTGTGCTTCCCTGATTTTTAACGGGAGACTGACGTTGATTTATCAAAAAGAGCGTGTAGCCAACATTTTCATGCGTTATGCCGGGAGGATAGTGATCGGGGTAAATTGCAAAGGGCATCATGCGCAAAGGCTGCGGCGGATACTCTACCTGAGGGAGAATTAAACCGGTACCGTAGACCGTCCCTGGAGGGTCGGGAGGCATTATCCAGTGATCGTAGTTTTCTTCAGTAGCCTGTGCGTAAGAACCCACAATAGTGAGCAGCGCAACTAACGCTGCGATGAGCAGTAGTTGCAGCAGCATAACCCTTGATTTCAGGCCTATCCGCAGTCTCACATCATTATCTGTCAGTCTTCGCATAGTCACAACGTATTGAGCCTAGCACACTATGGCGCCCAGTAGTCTCAATTGTTATCAAAAGTATACTTTCAGAAAGCATTTTTTGCCAAGGGTTTTAGGGGTGGTGTGCTACCATTGATAGTCGCACGTAGGTGGGCCTATGGCGCAACGGTTAGCGCGGAGGACTCATAATCCTTAGGTTGTAGGTTCGAATCCTACTAGGCCCACCAGAAGTGTTGATGCACGCACCTAAGCCCACTATTTATGGTAAGGGTGGCCTGCGGTGATGGTCATTGCTCGGTAGAGTTGTTCTGCAAGCATTACTCTGGCTAGTTGGTGTGGCCAGGTTTGTGTGCCCAATGACACTGTCTGATCTGCTGCAGCCAGTACCTGGTCTGACAGACCGTGCGAACCACCGATGATAAAGGTCAGGCGTGACTTTCCTGCTAGCTTTAGCTGCTCAATGTGTGCGGCAAAACTTTCGCTGCTGTACTGTCTGCCCCTGCTGTCAAGAGCAATGAGGTAGCCGTCACTACCAGCGTCTTTGGCAAGATGCTTGCAGATGTCTTTTCCCTCACTGGTCTGGACGTACTGCGCCGTGCTGTTGTGTTTTTCACACTCAGGCAACTCGATAATGCTGACTTTTGCCCAGGGTTTCAGGCGGCGCAGGTACTCGTCCAGTGCCGCCTTCCAGTACGATTCTTTTAGTTTGCCAATGGCGATGATAGTGATACGCATGGACAGACTCCGCCGCCTTGGGTTACTCTCTGCCCATGTTCATGAACTCGTCTGATGCAAGCGTCGCGTTCAGCACGTCGTTTTCGCCGCTGCGATAGATTTCGACCTGAACTTTGTCGCCCACACGATGCGAGCGAATCGCAGAAAAGACGTCCTCTGAACTTGCGATGCTGTGATCGCCAATCCGCACGATAAAGTCACCCACACGAATACCAGCGACATCAGCGGGCGAGCCTCCTGCGACAAAGTTTACGACAACGCCGCGATCGATAGGAAAGCCGTAGGCACGCGCGATTTCAGGCGTGATGGTTTGCGTGCCAATGCCCAAAAAGGCATGCGAGGCAGAACCCGTCTCGATTAGCTGATTTGCTACGTGCACAACCGTGTCAACGGGAATAGCAAAACCTACGCCAGCAGATGATCCCGAAGTCGTGTTGATGAGGGAGTTGATACCAATCAGGCGACCTTCTCTGTCCACCAAAGCACCACCGGAATTGCCGGGATTTATGGCAGCGTCTGTCTGGATGAGGTCAACATAGGCAGTCAGCGTTGACTGTGTGGCAATAACGTTGCTGCGCCCCAAGCCCGAGATAATGCCCGCAGAAACCGACATCTCGTGCCCAAAGGGAGAACCAACCGCCATCACGTACTGCCCCTCGAGCAGATTGCTCGAAGTTCCTAGTTCGATAGCAGGCAGATCCTCGGCGTCAATTTTCAGTATCGCAAGGTCAGTCGAAGGGTCGGCACCCACCAGCACCGCTGGATATTCTTGCGCACCAGCTGTTACGGTAATGGTGTTCATTTGCTCGATAACATGATTGTTGGTGACAATATAGCCCTCAGATTGCAAGATGACACCAGCACCCGCGCTTCTGACTTCTCCCATGCCCATACCCATGCCACCCATGCCGCCGTCAGGCTCAATCGCACCCGAGATACTGACAACACTCGGCAGCACCTTTTGCGCCACCCGCACCGATAGCTCGTCCTCGGAAGGATTGCTGATGTCTGTGGGCAGTTCGATGGGATCGAAGGGCAGCGTCGCTATCACCGCAGGGTCGTCAGACGGCAGACCAGCGTCGCGCCAATCAGTCAGCATGCCCCAGTTCAGGCCAACAGCAACCGCCACAGCACCCAAAAGCAGCAGCAGAGACAAAATCACCATGGTCAGGCGAAATTTTGCAGACGATTTTTTTCCACCGCCCGCAGAATGCGCCGCGCGTCCCGCAGAAACTGTCGCTGGCGGCTGCAATTGCTCGAAAGGTGCCGGTACTGCTGCATGCGTCTGCGGCAGCGTCTGCGTCTGTAGTTGGACGGGCGTGTGCGCCTCTGCCTGTGCAGGCATGTGGAGCGGAGCCTGTCCAGGATAGACAGCGTAGTGCATAGGTATCGCAAAAGCCGGCTGTTCGGCAGTATACAGCTGTTCTGGCTGAGGCTGGACGGACTCTGCCGGGGCGTGTTCTGGCTGGACAGACTCTGCCGGAGCGTGCTGTGCTTGCGGCTGCTGCGTCTGCGGCTGCTGCAGATACGACTGTTCCTGCCATAGTTCAGGCTGGGGCTGCTCTGGTAGGTGCGAGCCAGACGAGTGCCCTGTGTTATCCTGCTGGTAATCTTGTGTCATGTTCTTTCTCCTAGACTGTCGAGCATTATGTGAGCATTGTGTAATTCTAACCTTTTTTGTAAGCGCGGTAGAGCAAAACGATTCCCAGCACAATCATTGGCAGCGATAGAAGCATACCCATGGTCAGCCAGTTCCCGGCTAAAAATCCCAGATGCTGGTCAGGCTCTCTGAAAAATTCGACAAAAATACGTACCACGCCATAAAGCAGTAAAAAAGTTCCGAGGATGCTACCACTCGCAACAGGCTGTCGTTTGCGTGCAGCAGACATCGCCAGACACAACAGAACGACAAAGATGAGGAGTCCCTGTAGTGCGGCCTCGTATAGTTGCGAGGGATGGCGCGGCAGAGGACCGGCACCAGCGAAAACAACACCCCAAGGCACGTCGGTGACCCTGCCCCACAACTCGCCGTTGATGTAGTTTGCCATTCTGCCCAAGCCCAGACCGACGGGCGTGCCAATCAGTGCTAAATCACCCAGGGTCAGCAGGGGCATTTTGATGATGCGCGCAGAAATCACGCCACCAATGACGCCGCCTATCAGACCACCGTGAAAGGACATACCGGCGATGCCACCCTGCCAAAAAGCAAAAATCTGCAGTGGGTTTGTTAAGTAGTACGCTGGATGATAAAACAGGCAAAAGCCCAGACGCGCACCCAGTATAAGCCCCAGCGCAACACCAATCACCACTGTGATGAGGTCGTCGAAACTAAAATCAAGCTGCCACTTTTGGGCAAAGTAGTAGGCACAAGCAGCTGCTGCACAAAAGCCCATCAGATAACTGAGCCCATACCAGCGCACAGCTAAAGACCCTAGGGTAAAAGCCACAGGATCTATTGCTTGGATTGTTTGGAGTAGTTCTGCCATTGATATGCCCCAGTTACCTCAATTGTAAGTCGAGCCTGACCTGCCCTAATGCGCGCACAAGCTACGGGCACGCCAGCAGTATTAGCGCGTATCCTCGTCGTCTATGCGTGAAAGAAATTCGTCAACAGAATCTATCTGGTCAAGCTCGAAAGCAAAGTATTCCAGCTTTTTGTCCTGTTCTTCTGTCAGGTCTTGTTCTTGCTGCTGTGGTGCAGCATTGCAGCTACACTCTTCGTCTGAGAAAGCAGCGCAGCCCTGGTCAAAACCATGACCAGCAATGCGACCAAGGACATGGGAGAAAGAAAACTTGCCGTCCTCGAGAGGAATGCTAAGGTCGCGCGCCAGCTGCTCGACAACGGCACGAGGAATAATAGGAACCTGCGAAGAAATCCGCACCACGGTACCACAGCGCGGACAGCGCACCGCAATGTCAGCGTTTCCTTGCTCGTGAACAACCATGTCTTCGACACAGTCAAAGCCCACTTGCATCATTCCGTCAACCGGACAATTAAAACCAATTTGTCCAAATAGCATTACCACGCGTCCTTCCGCTTTCTCTTTTTGTGTGGTATCTATTATACAACGCTGGGGGTCGCGGTTACAGAAGTGACATCTTTAGGGCACACCAGACGTCTAATCTCTGTGTCGTTTGAAAAATCAAAAACGCACGAGTAGCTTAGTACACTTAGCGTTTTTGATTTTTCAAGCCGCCTTGACCTTAGACGTCTGGATGCACCCTGCTCAAATGTAACTTGGATGCCAATTGAAGTGGGCGCGCTCCTGACAGGCAGGAGCGCGCCCACTTGCTGGG
>WREJ01000044.1 GCA_009779395.1 Coriobacteriia bacterium | reverse complement strand
TGTGCCTCTCCCGAAATTATTAAGGCAACCGTGGGTATTAAGGGTGCAACTGACATGCACACCAACTATCTGACGCAGCGTATTTTGTACCAGTACCTGATGGACAACGACTTTGATGCTCATATTAAGCGCACCGTTGACGTCTACCGGGCGAAACGTGATTTGATGCTTGGTATGCTTTTAAAGGTACTGCCTGAAGACGTAAGCTTTGTCAAAGCAGAGGGCGGTATGTTCACCTGGCTGACCCTGCCGACAGACATTACTTCGACAGGGCTTTTGCAGTTGGTCAAAGAACGTGGTGTGTATTACATTCCCGGCATTCCCTTTTACGTGGGCACGCCAGATGAACATACGCTGCGCCTGAATTTCTCAAATTCCAGCGATGAGAATATCGTCAAGGGTATTGAAATACTCGGTCAGGCAATTAGCGATTACCGAGAATAGGGCACCCTCAGCCCTAGTGGAAAAAAGGGTGCTCCAGATGTCTCAGATTCGTGCTAATTTGTGAAAGAGGAAGCGCAGCGTAGTTGGTTCCTACGTGAGCATTTCTCTTTCACAAATTAGTGCGGAGATGGGGCATCTGGTGTGCCCGCCTTGCTAAAGTAGGCGATTGCTACGGCCCCAGGACCAATATGTGTTCCTATAACAGCGCCAATGCTTACTATTGCTGGTTTTTGCTCGCCCATTGCCGCGAGGTGTGGTGTGCTGATTTCCTCGAAATGCGCAAAGCGGTCGATGTCACCTGTGTAGCCTAGTGCGATGGGCATGCTAAAGTCAATGCCACCGTCCTTTTCGACAAAGCTGTAGACTTCGCTGCTGGCTGTTTTCATACCGCGACACTTGCCAATTGATTTCAGCTCGCCACCGACAAGTGATATCAGCGGTTTTACGTTGAGCAGTGTTCCGGCAATCTTTGATGTTGTCGACAGACGGCCACCCTTGTGCAGGTAATCCAAGGTGTCGATGGCAGCAAAAATACGCAGACGCTGCTTTTCTGCTTCAATGGCCTGGACAATCTGCTCCGCTGACATTCCACTATCACGCAAGTCCAGCGCGCGGCGCACCAAAATATTCAAGCCCAAGGTCGCGCTTTCGCTGTCGATGACCCAGATCTTGCCGCCAACACTTTCGCGCGCAATCTCGGCGCTTTGATAGGTGCCCGACAAAACAGAAGAGATACAAATGACGATGATTTCGTCGTCCCCTGCATCACGCGCCTCGCGGTAGACTTGCTCGAAAGCATAGGGTGAAGGTTGGCTGGTTTTTGGCAGTTCTTCGGCTGCCGCAAGCATTTGGTAGAACTCCTCTTTGCTCAGGTCAATGCCATCAAGGTACTCACGGTCAGGAAAAACCGAGTTTAGGGGCACCACTGAAATGCCCAGTTGCTGTGCCTGCTGTTGGCTGATTTCTGCTGTCGAGTCGGTAACGATTCTAATTCCCATGGCGTGTTGCTCTCTTTCTGTTTGTTGTGCGCATTTGCTTTGCGCGCTGTCTAAGGTCGTGTAAAAGTTATTGCGAGGGGACGTGTCGCAGCTTAGCTGGCGTACAGCCCGCTTTTTGTTTCTGGCATAAGTTCACGCGATATTACGGCAAGCATCTTTTCGAATTGGACAAGCTCTGCCTGAGAAAAACGATCATTGATGCGCTGCATGACCGTGTCAATATAGCTTTGGTTAATCGCGTAGTATTTGAGGAACTTTTCGGTGGTGTGCAGGTGAAATTCGCGCTTGTCGCTGTCAGATTTGACGCGCTGGATGTAGCCCTTTTTGACCAGCGTGTTCAGTTTGTAGGTTGCATTGGATTTCGACACACACAGGAAGTCAGCAAATTGGGTGATGGTTGGTTTGTTCAGCGCATGGATGACCTCGACCGCATACGCCTCGGAAGCAGACAAGCTGGCTTCGCGTTCTTGCAGTCGCTCGAAAATCCCGCGATAGAAGTGCAGCTTAAATTTGGTGTAGACTTCGTTGAAAACACTCTCGAGCACAATAAACCCCCTGTGGCATCATTAGTTCAAATATTTTAGTTAAAAAACTTGAACTATAGTACCACAGGGGGCAGGTTAACTGTCAAGCACCTGTGTTAGGTGCGCTGCTCAGCAGCTGTTTTAGTAGGTAAAGGCACCCGTATCAAGCAGAGCAACAAGAACTGACGCGTAAGCAAGGCCCAGAATAATGCCCAAAACTATCGAAGCACTAAAGTAAATGGCAGTCACTATCCAGGCAGTCTTTTTGTTTTCCTCATACCCTTCAAGAGCCAGTCCATTCTTGTCGGTCGTGTTGCCCGCAAGAACTATAACCAGGTCAACGATGTACCATATTCCTAGTCCACCAGCGGTCAGCAGCTTGAGAACTCCCGTTCCAATCTTGCCCAGATAAAAGCGGTCAGCACCCCATGACCCTAAAATCATTGACAGCAGCCAGGTCGCCAAAAAACTTTTCTGTGGAGCACTACCTTGGTTTTCGCTCATGCCCGTTCCTCTCTTTTGCGGCTTTTCTCCCCCTTAGGCTAGGGAGTATCTTCACCCGTCAGTCCGTACTCTTCAGGCTTTGTCAGTGAATAGATGACTTCTCCTTCTGGAACGTACTCTTCATCATTAGTACCAAAGTGCGAATCCAGAAACAGCGCCAGCAAAAATATGATGGGGATGATAAGTATCAGTATCGGCCCCACGACCTTTAGCTTGCTTGTTATTTTTGACATTACCTAAGCTCCTATTCACCGAGACATGATTGCACCATGTCACCGCAAGATAGTATATCACTCAAGGCCGCATCTTTTCTTTAGGTAGCTGTAGTAATCGTCAACATCTTGCTGCGCCTCTACCAGCAGATGCTCGTTGCCTGGCTTGAACAGATGGTCAAAGCGACCCTGCGCTGCCAAAAACTCTTCAACAGGCTTGAGACCCTTTTTGGTTTTTGCGGGCATGGTCAGATTCCACTCGCCCTGGTCAACCTCGAACAGTGGCCAGAACCCTGTGTCGACTGCCAGACGACCAATAACCAAGCTTTGATCCAGGTCATGACGCCAACCACGCGGGCAGGGTGCCAAGATGTTGAGGAAGGCAAATCCATCAGCTGCAAAGGCCTTCTCGGCTTTTGCGACGAGGTCTTTCCAGTACCCAACGGCTGCCTGTGCCACGTAGGGAATGTGGTGTGCTGCCATGATAGATGTCAGGTCTTTTCTTGGTGAGGATTTACCCGGACGAACAACACCAACCTCTGAGGTCGTTGCCCAAGAACCCTTGGGTGTCGCAGAGCTACGCTGGATACCGGTATTCATGTAGGCACCGTTGTCATAACAGACGTATACCATATTATGGCCGCGCTCTGCCGCCCCTGAAAGCGCCTGCAGACCAATGTCGTAGGTTCCGCCGTCTCCGCCAATCGCGAGGAACTTTAGCTCGCGGTCGGGGTCGATTTTGCCGGCACGCTTCATGCCTTTGTAAGCAGCCTCGACACCAGCGATGTTTGCGGCAACATTTTCAAAGGCGTTGTGCATGTACGAGCAGGTCCATGAACTGTAAGGATAAATAGTAGTTGATACCTGCAGGCAGCTGGTTGCAACACCACAGACGACGTCTGCATCTGGTCCTGCTCCCATCATGACCTGACGAACCGCAATAGACGCCCCACAGCCACCGCAGAGGCGATGTCCGCCCACCAAGCGTTCGGGTACCAGGGACAATTCTTTAATCGTTGTCATTTTTTTCTCCTGTCCTTCCCTAGCCAATACCCAGATAGCGAGGTGTGGAGTTTACTACTCCGGACACGTCATCTGTTGTGACTGCTTTTAGGTCTGTGAAAACCTGGTACATTTGCTCGAGTTTTACGTCGTTGCCGCCCAGACCATAGATGTAGGTACGCAGCGGCGTGTTAATTCCTGCGTCATAGAGCGCGCTCATGACATCGAGCGCCAAAGGCCCTGCCTGAGCAGAGAAAGTCTCGGCGCGGTCAAGAACTGCAATCGCATCAACGTTTGCTAGCGCTGCGGCAATATCAGCAACGGGGAAAGGACGATAGGTGCGTACCTTGACGACACCAACCTTTTCACCCTCGGCGCGCAGGCGACGGGCAACAGCACGAGCATTACCCGCAGCAGAACCCATAACAACGATGGCACGCTCGGCGTCTTCCATACCCCAAGTCTCGACGTGATCAAAAGAACGTCCGGTAATGGATGCCCACTCGTCCCCCACACGCTTGATGCTGGCAAGACCACGGTCCATAGCATCACGCTGAGCCTTTTTGACCTTCATGTAGGTTGGCCCTAGGTTTGCAAAAGCACCAAGGGTACGCGGACTGCCAATCATCAGGTCATCGCAGGGAGTGTACTCGCCCACAAATGCCTTGACAGTTGCGTCGTCAACAACGTCGCCACGCATGATTGAGTGAGAGGTAATGAATCCATCAAGGGAGGACATAACGGGCAGCAACAAGTCTTCTGCAACAGGTGTCGCAATGATGGTATTGTCGTAAGCTTCCTGTGGGCTTTCTGCAATGATGATAACCCAGCAGGTGTCACGCGCACCCATGATGTCGCTGTGGTCACCATGAATGTTAATAGGTGCCGACAGTGCGCGGTTAACGTTAATCATAACAATAGGCAGGCGCAGACCAGAGGCAATGTAGAGTTCTTCCCACATGTGCGCAAGTCCCTGTGCTGCCGTTACCGTATAAGCACGAGCACCAGCCGCTGCAGCACCAACGGTTGCTGTCATGGCACTATGCTCTGATTCTGTGCAGACGTATTCTGTGGCGACCTCGCCGTCAGCAACCAGCTGGGCGAACTTTTCTACAATTGTTGTCTGTGGCGTAATAGGATAGGCACACAGCGCGTCTGGCTCGATCTGGCGAAAGGCTTCTGTGACAAAAGCGTTGCCTGTTGCCGCAATGGCTGTTTGCTTTGCGTTTGCTGCTAAAGACATGCCAATCACACTCCTTCCGCAGCTGCTACCGCTGCTGGGTCAAGGTGGTCAACGTGTTCTGGCACCATTTTGAGCGCGCCAAAACGACACTCGATTGGACAAACTCCGCAGCCTTTGCAGTGGTGATAGTTGATGCCGCTGACCGTTTGATTTTCCATGAAGACAGCCGTGTCAGCGCAGTTAATCCAGCAGAGCATACAGTTTTTGCAGAGGTCTTTTTGCCAGACGGGTTTTTCGTGACGCCAGCCACCGGTGTAGTATTCGGCACCGTTACCAGCAGGTCCTACCATGCCAATGGGGAAGTCTTCGACTGCCCAATTGTCAAAATTGTCAATGTCAAGGTTTTCGGGAATACTTGATGGTCCCGCTTTTATCCATTTGTCACTCATTGGACTTCTACCTCCTCATAAGCACGACGGACGCTGTCGAGGTTAACGTCAATAATACGCTGGGAAAACTTTCTGCCAAAGCTTTTTTCCAGCTGCGTCAGTACGCTGTCAAGCTGAATCACGCCAGTCGCTGCGGCAAGTGCGCCCACGATAGGCGTGTTAGGAATGTTGCGCTTGATGACTTCGAGGGCGATTGTTGTGGCATCGATAAGTGCGATGCGCACCGTGTCAGGCGCGTTTAGTTGCTCGCGGATCTCTGCGGCAGTTTTGGGAGTGTTGACAATCACCACACCATCTGCAGCCATGCCCTCGGCTACGTCTACAACGGCAAGTAGCGTGTCATCCAAGACGACCACAATATCGGGGAACTCAACATTATTGGATACTTCGATTGGCTCGTCCGAAAGGCGGGTAAACGCCTTTAAGGGAGCACCCATGCGTTCCGGCCCAAATTCAGGCATTGCCTGAAAGTAGCGCCCTTCGGCAAGTGCAGACTCTGCCACCAGATTTGCCGCGGTTACGGCTCCCTGACCAGCACGAGCATGCCAGCGAATCTCTGTCATAGCACCAGACATAACTCCTCCTCACATTTCTCAAACCGCGGATCAGTTACAAGCTGTGATGACTGATACGCACCAGCGAAAAACCATTCTACGCTTATAGTCCTGTCTTAAATTGGCGGAGTTTGTCCAAAACCGCCCAAAGGTTAAACTATCCGGCAGGCAGCAGAAAACGGCGGTGAACGGTCGATGGAATTGTCGGTGAACGGTCAGCCTCCATCAACGAAGAGAGTGCTCCAGGTGGTCGAGATTCGTGCTGAAAATGAAAATCGGAAAGCGGAGCGTAGCAAGACCTACGTGAGCATTTCTGATTTTCACTTTCAGTGCGGAGATCGGCCGCCTGGTGCGCTCCTACTCGGGGGCAATAATCTCTATCCCGCGCAGATAAGGCCGCAATACTTCTGGTACTGTTACCGTGCCATCAGCGTTCTGGTAGTTCTCGAGAATTGCAGCAAAACAACGTCCAACAGCCAAACCACTGCCGTTTAATGTGTGCAGAAAACGCGAGCCTTTAAAGTTCTGTGGGTCACGATACTTCAGATTGGCACGCCGTGCCTGAAAGTCGCCGCAGTTAGAGCAAGACGATATCTCTTTGTAGTCGCTGTAAGAGGGCAGCCAGACCTCGATGTCATTGGTTTTTGCTGCAGCAAAACCGAGGTCGCCGGTACACAGTTCAATCCTGCGATAGGGTAATCCCAGCAGTTCAAGGACAGACTCTGCCTGAAGAGTCATCTTTTCTAGCTCGTCAAAACTGCTTTCTGGCGTTGTTAGCTTGACCAGCTCGACTTTGTCAAACTGATGGACACGAATCATGCCACGCGTGTCGCGCCCTGCACTGCCGGCCTCTTCGCGAAAACAGGGAGTATATGCCGTGTAGTAGCGCGGCAGCGTTTTGGCCTCGAGCACCTCGCCACGGTGAATGTTGGTAAGGGTTGCCTCGGCGGTGGGCGTCAAATACAGTCTGCCTGCTGTAACGCCGCCCTCGAGGTCTGTGTTCGCGTCACTTTCTGTCTGTGTTTTGTACAAGTCATCTTCGAATTTAGGCAAGTTGCCTGTACCAAAGAGCGTGTCGCTGTTGGCAAGCACCGGCGGCCACCACTCTTTGTAGCCAGCATCGAGGTGTACGTCAAGCATAAAGTTTATCAGCGCGCGCTCGAGTGCTGCACCCGCACCACCCAGCAACACAAAGCGACTTTCTGCCAGCTTTACCGCCCGCTCAAAGTCAACAATGCCCAGTGCAGGCCCCAGGTCCCAGTGTGCTTGCGGCGCAAAGCCTTCAGCGGCAAAATCACGCGGTGTACCCCAGCGTTTTATCTCGGGGTTGTCGTCCTCGCTTGCCCCTGCAGGTACGCTTGCATCGGGCAAATTGGGAGCTGTGACCAGAAGGTCAGTGACTTGCCTGTCCAGCGTCACCTTTTCTGCGTCAATGGCAGCAATGTCGACCTTAAGCCGAGCAACCTCTGCTTTAGCTGCCTCTGTAGCAGCATGGTCGCCCTCCCTCATTAAATCACCAATATGCTTTGACGCGGCATTACGACGGGCCTGCAAATCTTCCAGCTGCACAATCAGCGCGCGGCGCTGCTGGTCAAGCAGCAGAAAATCGTCCACATTCCACGACGAGGAACGAGACAGCATCGCAGCACGAATAGCTTCAGGATTCTCACGCACGAATTTCGCATCCAGCATTGGTTGGGCTCCTTAGGGTAAGGGTAGGATTCCATTATAAAACATTGGGGAAGTACGTCCATTGCAATGCTTGACGATTGGTATGCGAAAATTGTAAGATATTGAGCAGGGTAGCTTGATGTTTTTCCTGCAGCAGTTGCCCCAATTAACTTTTGGGAGAAGCCGTCGCAGTTAGCGGCGGCTTTTTACTAAACTGACTACCAGCACTATTAGCACCACTAACTCCCACCCGAGGGCGATTGCTTCGCGGATAAGCGCAAGATCTTCAGCCATAAAACTCACCTCGCCCTCTGGGGCAAGATTAACCACTGCAAACATCAAGCTACGTTAGGCAGGATAACAAATGGCGCTTAAAGATTGATTAAACATTGCTTAAATTTTCATTAAAAATCGCTTAAATTTCGCTTAAATATCTA
>WREJ01000043.1 GCA_009779395.1 Coriobacteriia bacterium | reverse complement strand
TATCAAAAGACTTCACCTGATCGCTGGTCAGTGCTCCGTAAAACGCCAAGTTGCCGTCAACTATTATCGACACATCACTCGCCATGCCTTCGCGCGCACGCACAGTCAGCGCAAAGGGAGTCAAATCATCAAGCGCAACAGGATTTTCTTCGTCTTGCAAAGGGAGTCCGTCCATCTCTGCCAAAGCAGTTGCCTCTACCGAAGTCGGCAGTGCCCGCGAGACAAAATTGTCCTCACCCTGATTAACAAAATAGATAGCACCAGCAACGATAGCTATGATGACAATGATTGCCACAATAACTTTCCAGTTCATCTCGCTGTCTGTTTGGCGCGAACCCAGTCGCTGCTCAGAACGTCCGTAGGGGGTCTTGCCCAGACCGTCACGCCGGCTGCTACCCGACTGACGTTCATACTGCTCGAGGAAGGGTTGTGGGTCAACATTGCATATTTTGCAGTAGCTTAAGATGTAGCCGCGCACGTATCCCGCTGCAGGCAAAACGCCCAGTTTGTCGTCCTCTAGGTTGTGAATTGCAGACTGCATAATACGCGTGCGCTGTGCAATGTCATGAGCACTCAGGCCAGCTTCTTTCCTGGCTTCAATTAACATGTCACCTAAAGATGTCATATTTCGCTCACCATCATGTGTCGCCTAAATCCCTGTGCTCATCCTCTGTTTCATCTGCCATTATATGGACCAACTCTTCCAAGGTAATCAAGACCTCGCGTGGCTTTGACCCATCTGGTGGTCCCACTACCCCCCTTGACTGTAACATATCCATGATACGTCCTGCACGCGAATAGCCCACTTTGAAACGTCTTTGTATACCACTGGTCGAGCCAAAGCCGGCTGCAACCACCATTTCTGCTGCCGCGTGCAACAGGGGGTCATCCTGACCGTCATCGCCGCCACTTGCAGCAGCAGAAGGAGTCAGTGTTGTCAGTATATCATCGTGATAGTCGGCATCTGACTGCTGTTTTAGTTCGCTGACCACCGCATCAATCTCGTGTTCGCTGACAAAACAGCCCTGGATGCGCTTGGGGTGTGGCCAGGCGGGTATCGAGAACAGCATGTCACCCAGACCCGTCAGCTGTTCTGCCCCACTTTGGTCAAGTACAACACGCGAGTCAATAGCAGTTGCCGTTCTAAAGGCTATACGATTGGTAATGTTTGCCTTAATCAGCGGCGTTACCACGTTGGCATCGGGGCGCTGGGTCGCAACAATCAGGTGAATACCTGCTGCGCGCGCTAGTTGCGCAATACGAACAATGGACGACTCCACCTCTTTTGCGGCAACCATCATAAGGTCTGCTAGCTCGTCAATCACCACAACCAGATAGGGCATTTCTGCCGCACCGTCATCTAGTTTTCCTTCGATAAAGTGTTGGTTGTACTCGCCAATGTTTCTGACCCGCGCCTTTTCAAGTACCTTGAGGCGTCTATCCATCTCGTTGACCGTCCAGGCAAGGGCAGCAGCCGCCTCTTTTGGCGTTGTGACCACCGGAACATACAGATGCGGCAGTCCGTTAAAGGCCGACAGCTCGACCCGTTTAGGGTCAATCAGAATCATGCGCACCTCGGCAGGTGTTGCGCGCATGATAATCGACATAATCATAGTGTTAACCGCCACCGATTTACCCGACCCCGTCGAGCCACCAATCAGCAGATGCGGCATCCCCGCAAGATTGCGCGCAATGCTTGCGCCCGTGATGTCTTTGCCAATGTAGAGGGTCAGCGGCCCATCTGCGCCGTCTGCCGGCATGATAATGTCACCCAAAGTCACCGAGCTACGATCAGCATTGGGCACCTCGACCCCCACCAGACTCTCGCCAGGAATGGGAGCTAAAATCCGCAGTGTTGGTGCCGCCAGTGCCAGTGCCAAATCATCAGCAAGCGTTGTCACCTTGTTCAAGCGCACACCTTTGGCAATCTCGACTTTATACAGAGTGACAGTCGGTCCCACAATCCAGTCAACAACACGCGACTCAACGTCAAATATGCGGAGTGTGTCCACTAAAGCATCAGCCGTTGCTTGTTGCTGCGCGCATGCCTCGTCGCTGTCAGCACTGCTGCAAGCGGCACTCGTAGCCAGCAGATCCAAAGACGGCAGTTCAAAGCCGTCTTGCGCACGCGGTGCTGTCGTATTGTGCGCAAGCATCTCACTTGGACGTTGCAGCATTTCTGTCTGCGCATCATCGTCGTAGTCGGCGTCGTAATCACCGTCGTAGTCGTCGCCATCCTGGCCGTCAAAGGTACCACCTGCGAGCACCTCTGTGTTTTGGTCGTCCTCTCCCCCCTGAAAAGCCCCTCCCTGAAAAGAGTCAGCAGCAGGACGCTTGCGCTTGCCACTGACAGCTGCAGACAACTTTGCCGTGCGCGGGGTCAGCAGCGCTTTTTCTGCTTGCTGCTCTGCGCGCTGTTCCTGAAGTTCTGATTTACGCTGCGACAGCCACTCAAAAACCGCCGAGAGCGAGACACCCGTGATGACCAGACCAATCAGTGCCACAGCAGCCAGCAGCACGTAAGAAATGGCAGCACCCAGCAGTGCTTCTAGTCCCCAGGCGATAAAGTTGCCCACATAACCACCCTGTGCGCCTAAGGTTTCTGCCGCAAAGGTCTCGGCGCTGCTGGTCACGGCTGTCAAACCAACCAGACTGATAACTGCCAGCAGCAGACAACTGAGCCCCAGGGCAAAACGTGCCTCGGCAAAGCGCAGCGCGGGCACAAAAAAGGTCAGTCCCATGACAATCAGCACAAAGGGCAGCATAAAGCGTCCGATGCCAATGATCAGACCCAAGCCCTGCGCGATGAACTCGGCGACAACGCCTGTTTGCGGCAATATCACCGCAAGGGTCAGCGCGATTCCTAGTGCCAACAACACGATGCCCCAAATGTCTGAGGCAGCACGCTGGTCGATTAGTGGTTCGCGCTTTGCTTCGCCTTTGGACGCACCTGCCAGAGTACTTTTACCAACACGCCGCGAGCTGTGCGCATCACTGCGCTGCGATTTCTTGCCTGTTGTTTTTTTCTGTCCTGCCACGAGTGTTTACCCTTTTCTACCTTCCTATAAAATGCAGTACGACCAGCACTATGCCCATCAAAGCCGTGTACAGCGCAAAATAGTTCAAAGTCGAGCGCGACACCAGCCGAATCATCCAGGCAATCGCCAGATAGCCCACAACACCAGCAACAATAAAGCTGACCAGCGAAATCCAAAAGGGCGGCAGCGCGATTGTACCCTGATACAGGCGCAGACAGTCACGCAGCGTACCCGCCAAAATAATGGGAATGCTGAGCAAAAAACTGTAGCGCGCAGACTGCGGACGAGACAGACCCATCCATACGCCGGCGGCAATGGTTGCTCCGCTGCGCGAAAGCCCGGGAATCACGGCAAGTCCCTGCACAAAGCCAATGAAAATCGCACGCGGTACGCTGAGGTTTTCCATTTTTCGCAGATAACTGGCATGCGCCAGAACGTATTCTGTTGCGAGCAAAGAAATCGCTGTCAGAATAAACATCGCGCCTAAGACCAGTAGATTTGCTGCCAAATAACCCAAACTGTCGGCAAACAGCAGTCCCATTGGTCCGGTAATTAGGCAACTGACCAGCAAAAACACGCTAATGCGACGCTGCGCCTTCATGTCGTGGGCGTGTTGTGGCAACCAAGAACGCAGCATGTCTTTGATGTCATCTCTAAAGTACAGCACAGCAGCGATTAAGGTTGCGATATGCAGAAAAAAGGTGAAGTCAATCCCTGCATGTGGGTCACGCCCAAAAAGCAGGGTCAGCAGCGACAGATGCCCCGAAGACGACACGGGAATAAACTCGGTGATTCCCTGCACAACACTCAGGGTCAGGGCATATACCCACTCTGCTATGACAAATACACTGGTCATGGACGTGTGTTATCTCCCTTTTCCCTCTCTGCTGCGCTGCGCTGCGTGCTGTGCTGCTATATCTCCATCAAGATGGGAATAATCATGGGACGTGTCTTGGTGCGCTCCCACACCATCTGTGATACGGCATCACGTACCGAACGGCGTGCGTTGTGCAGGCTTGCGTTTTCTCGCAGGTTGCGCTCGAGTGTCTTTGTTGCACGCTCTGCGATTTCTGACTGAAAGTGATCAGTGTCACATACGCTGACGCCACGCAGGATGATCTCGACGTCACCGCTGACCTTTTTGTGGCGGCGGCTGATGTTTGCAACCACCGTTACAATGCCGTCCTGGCTTAGGTGCTGGCGGTCACGCAAGACAACACTGTCAAAGTCACCAACATTGAGACCATCCACATAGATGACACCGTTATGGACAGGCTCCTTTTGATAGGCACCCTGGACATCAAACTCTAAGACATCACCGTTTTCGAGCACAAAAATGTATTCAGCAGGAATACCGACCTGCAGAGCAAGGTCTTTGTGCGCATGCAGGTGTCGCGTCTCGCCGTGAACCGGCAAGAAGTATTCTGGCTGAATCAGGTTCAGCAGCAGCTTTAGTTCTTCTGCTGCCGCGTGTCCGCTGACGTGCACCAGGGCATTTGACTTGTCAAAAACGGTCGCGCCACATTTGATTAGCTGGTTGATGACCGTGTTAACCGCTTGTTCGTTGCCGGGTACCGGCGTTGCAGAAAAAATCACCGTGTCGTCACTGCTAATGCGAATGCTTCTGTGCTCGCCAATCGCCATGCGCGACAGGGCCGAGAGCGGTTCTCCCTGACTGCCCGTACACAAAACAACTATGTCTTCTGGTGCATAATCACGCAGCTCATAGGCATCAAGCAGGGTGTCTTTTGCGATTGAGAGATAGCCCAGTTCACGCGCGATTTCTGTGTTGCGCAGCATACTGCGTCCCGTTACGGCAATCTTTCTGCCAGCAGCAACCGCAGCGTCACAAATCTGCTGCACCCGGTGAATGTGACTCGAAAACGAGGCAATAATCACACGTCCCGATGCTTGATCAATAATACGTCGCAGGGCACGCCCCACTTCTGCTTCACTTTGGGTAACGCCTGCGACCTCTGCCCCCGTCGAGTCAGACAGCAACAGCATAACGCCCGCATCCCCCGCCCGCGCAAGCGCGTTGTAGTTCGCAACTTTGCCGTCAATAGGGGTCTGGTCAAACTTGAAATCGCCGGTGTGCAGCACATTTCCTACGGGAGTCTTGAGCAGTATTGCCAGAGCATCGGGAATCGAATGATTTACATTAATGAAGTTTAGCTCAAAGGCACCATGTCTGACCTCATTTTCGCTGCTGACCTCGTTGTAGCTGACATTTTTTATACCGTGCTCGTCTAGCTTGCCCTTGATCATGCCACAGGTCAGCTTGCTTGCAATAAGGGGCACATTGCGCCGACTGAGATCTTTGAGCAGCCAGGGTAGTGCACCCGTGTGGTCTTCGTGACCATGGGTGATAACAATGGCACGCAGCTTGTGTTCGTTTTCGATAATGTAAGAATAGTCAGGCAAAATCAGGTCAATGCCCAGTTGCTGGTCGTCAGGAAACATCAGACCGGCGTCAACCACTATCATGTCGTCACCGTATTCAAAGACGGTCATGTTTTTGCCAATGCCGTCAAGACCACCCAAGGGTATAACACGCAAACGCGCGGACTGCACAGACGTATCCTGCTTTTTTGCTGCCGCTTTTTGTGGCTGCTTTGCTTTGGCCTGTGGTGGCTGCTTTGGCTTTGCTTTCGCCTTTGCTTGTGGCGACTGCTTTGGTTTAGGCTTTGCCTTTGGCTTTGGCTTGGGCTTGGGTTTTGGCTTTGCCGCTGGCTTTGCTGCTGTTGTTGTCTTTGCCAACTGCCGTGAGCCTTGCCGTGCCAACTGCTTGTGCGGGTCTTGTGTTGTCTGCTGCGGCTTAGAGCTCATCGAGCCTCCTAAAGGTGTCACTCATGACCTGCTGCAGCTGCGCGGTCTGCGCATCTGTTGCATTAACCAAAGGCAGGCGCACCGGCCCCACAGGAAAATCAAGCAAAGCAAGTGCACGTTTTACCAGTATGGGATTTGCGGTAACAAACAGCTCATCTTGCAGGGGGCGCAGGGTCTGGTCATAGCTTTTTGCCAGGTCAAACTCCCCCGCCACATACGCATCAATCATGGCGCGCATCGCTGGCGCGGCAATGTTTCCAATCGTCGAGATAACACCGACGCCGCCTTTGCTGATGTTAGGCAGGGTAAAGGCATCATCACCAGCAAAGATTTCAAAATCATCGGGAGTATTTCCAATGATGCTGTCTAGCTGATTTAGGTCGTCATTTGCCTGTTTCAGCGCGCGAATGTTGGGCACATCTGCTGCCAAACGAATAATGGTTTCAGGGTCGATGTTTACCACACAGCGACCGGGAATGTTGTAAACCACAACGGGCACATCTACCACTTCTGCGACAGCACGCATATGCTGGTAAATGCCCTCTTGTGGTGGCTTGTTGTAATAGGGAGTAACCACCATAATCCCATTGATGCGGCCACCTTTTAGTGCGGTGACCCGCTTTGCAAACTCAACGCTGTCCTCGGTGCAGTTGTCACCCACATTGGCAACAAGGGGCACATCTGCGCCAACCGCGTCAATGACGGCTTCAAACAATTGGCAGCGTTCGTCACGGCTAATGGTCGGGCTCTCCCCCGTTGTGCCGTTAATAACCAGTCCTTGCGTTCCCTGGTCTAAAAGGCGTACTGCTAATTCCTGCGCACGGGGAAGGTCAAGCGAGCTGTCTGCATTAAAGGGCGTCACCATGGCAGTCAGCAAACGACCAAAACGTGGCGTGTAAGTCATACCTGTCTCCTTATGAAAAAGCGCGAACAAAAGCTGTGCTGTTTTCGTGAGAAAGTACGCGGAACCACGCACCGTTTGACCCCTGTTTGCTGTCTCACTAGTGCTCGGTTTGTCCGCGCCTTTGTCACTAGCAGCAATTGTCGCACTAGTGTTTAGCCGCAACGCCGCTTAGAGGGGATTCGTTACCGTTTGGTGATGATAGGAGTGGCAGGTGTAATGGCAAGGATTGGCGCAAGTGTGCGAGAAAGTATCACTCTGATACTTTCTGCACACTTGTTCGTTTTTTCTTTTGTAAGCATACATACACAGAAGGTGTGTCAATTTGACACACCCTCTTGGTTCTGACTTCCACCCCGTCACCCCAGGCTCGACCTGGGGTCTCTGCACAAGGTGTATGGCAGTACGTCAACAACTCAAAACTGCCACCCCGTCACCCCAGGCTCTGACCTGGGGTCTCTGCACAAGGTGTCTGTTAGTGCGTCAGCACCTGCAACTCCATCTCACGTTTACTACGTCTGGTAGCAGTGACTATCACAATCAATGCTGCAATAGCTGCAAGTAACAGTGCGAGTCCAAACTTACCAATATCAAGACCTGTTGGTGGCACAAAAAAGTCAGTATTGGTAAAGTCTGCGGTATTAGCAGCTTCACCTAATGTCTGTTCACCCGTTGAAAGAGATACATTTGGTGTACGTTCTGGTGGATTAATGATGCTGGTATCGATAACACCATCAGCGTGAACAACAACATGAGGTGTGTAGTCAGATACGGCAAGTTCTACTGCTGTGTATCTGGCTCCTACATGGGTATCAAGAAAGACCAGTGTTTGATTGTGGGTCAAAGCTACCGTTCTGGTAACTTCATCAGTGAACTCGATGACAGAACCAATGGTAGTGTTTGTCAGCGTATCGATAATCTGTGCTCGATAGATAATGGGTGGTGTCATCGTTGTTGCCAAAGACGGTGCAGACAGTCTGATGTCAAAGTCAAAGGCTCTGCTGAAATCAGGCATGATTCCTGTTGTTGTTTTAGAAATCCGCAGTCCTCCAACAGCAAGTGGGTCTGTTGGATCAATTTCTACGTTTCTGACAAAAGTGTTGGTAAAGGTCAGAGCAGTGTAGAGATCTTCGAGTTTGCTGCCCAGTACGTCACCTGGCAGTACTTCTTGAACAATGATCGCACTGACGTAGTTTTCGCCTGTTTCTGAATCAGGCAGTACTATGAAAGTTACTTGATACATAGTTGGGTCAAAAGTCATTGTTTCTGTGGTGGTATTGCTAAAGGTGTCACTTCTTTCACTAATGCGATAAGTGAAAAGACCAGGAGAGGGAAAGAGTACCATGTCTCCTATCAGCAGGTCAGATACTTGTGTCACTGTTCTGACGTCACCGGTTACTGTTGCTACATCAGAAG
>WREJ01000042.1 GCA_009779395.1 Coriobacteriia bacterium | reverse complement strand
GGGACGCAAACACATTGAAACGACCTCGATTAGCCAAATTGCTGGTGCAAGCCAGCCAGGTACGCCATTGGGCACAATGCCCTTCACGTAGCCCCAGCCACCTTTTGCTCTTACGCCAGCGTAGTGGAAGTAGACAAAGACGCACATTGCCAAGGCAAAAGTACAGCCAATGGTTCCCGTTGCAAATTTTGCATTGGGAAGCAAACCAATGAAATTCGAGATAAGTATAAAGAAAAATGTTGTTAGTAAGAACGGTTCATATTTTCTTCTGTCATGATGTATGTTGTTTGCAATGTTATTGCGCACAAAATCAATCAAGAACTCGAAAGCATTAACTCCCCTTGTTTGCGGCACAAGTGTGACTTTTTTCGCCAGAGCATAGCACAGCCATCCCACAAGAATAGCTGTCAACACAAAGCCGACAGTATTAATGGAAAGACCTATCTCTAGCACACCCATTTGCCCGCCTTGAACCAAGGTGGCTACCTTTTTATCCAGCATTTTCGCAATCCACTTAGGTAGTTCTCCAAAAGGATCAGTAACGCCGGTAGATGCTGCTAAGATTACTGTATTCATTCAACCCTCCTTTACGACTTTTCCGAATTTTTACGTTCCTTCAATACCTTTTGCAAGGTATAAGCGGTGTATCCGATAAAATACCAGAACACCGCCGTAACACCAAACCAAGCCAGAGTCTCGGGCGCAAGTTGATTGTAGATTATGATGGCAGCCGCACAAAAGACAAAGGCAAAAATCAGTGCCGCATAGGCATGAGCAAGCTCTTGCGACATGAATTCGTTTTCGACGTAGTTTGATTTTTTCTTGAGAGCACGTTTTTTCAGGAACATGGGAATGAAGACAAGAGCAGCGGTCATAATCGTGCCACAAATAAATCCTAAAAGTATCGCAATAATCTGCGCAGTACTAACCATTTCCCCCATTACTTTCCTCGACCAGCAAGCAAGAAAATGCTTGCAGTGAAACAATGGATTCATAATACCCCGAAGTGCTAGCTAAAGCAAGCAATTCGCACACTCCATCTGTTGCTCTTGCCGCACACGGTCTAATACTGCCACCTAATCGGTCATGTGCGTGCGCGCAAGCGGTAATTGAGGTCGCTTTTGACAATGACATCCAAATCCCGCTGAGGACACCAACCCAACACTTCATGTGCTTTGCTGGCATCAGCAATCAGTACGGCAGGGTCTCCTGCCCGTTTGCCAACCACCTGATAAGGACAGGGGCGGAGTTTGTCCACCGCTGCAATGACCTCTTTTACTGAAGACCCCTGTGCTGTCCCCAGGTTAAGCAGCAGCGACTTTTGTTCTGTCAGCAAATACTGGGCTGCCAACAGATGCGCATCCGAGAGGTCACTGACGTGAATGTAGTCACGAATGCAGGTACCATCAGGTGTCTGCCAGTCGTCGCCAAATATCTTCACGGCATCTTCGAGGCCGAGGGCAGCACGCACTGCCAAAGGAACCAAATGGGTGTAATGGGGCTTTTCCAGTCCCAGAGCACAGCTCTCGTCGGCACCTGCAGCGTTAAAGTAGCGCAGTATGGCGTAGTTTATCCCGTCCGAAGCACTAACCCACTGAATAAGCTGCTCTGCGGCACGTTTTGACGAACCATAAGGGTTAATGGGCAGCGTGGGCATGTGCTCGCTTAAGGGTTCTTGTGCCAGCGGGTCACCGTAAACGGCAGCCGTCGAAGAAAAGACGATGTTTTTGACCCCTGCATCTAACATACAGGCAAGCACAATACGCAGACCCTCGACGTTGTTATGGTAGTAAGCAAGCGGCAGACGCACGCTTTCTTCTACGTCAAGTTTTGCAGCAAAGTGCATGACGACATCAATGGGCGCACTCCCCGTCTCGGTGACAAAAACCTTGGCAAGTTCGATGGGACGAGTGGTATCGGCGAGATAAAAGCGCGCTGAGGGATGGACGTGCTGACGCTGACCGCTGCTGAGATTGTCCACGACTGCAACATCGTGCCCCGCTTTGACAAGGTCTGCGACAACATGACTGCCAATGTAGCCGGCTCCCCCGGTGACGAGTACCTTCATAGGACGTGCTCTCATTCGTGCTGCTCTGCCTGCTGAGAAATGCGCCGCAGAGCAACACCTGCCTCTTCAAGCATCCTACGCGAAAAGTCGTCGGGATAGTCGCCGGTGAAAACGATTTCTTTGATGCCGGCGTTAATCATCATTTTGGCACAGAGAATGCAGGGTTGTGCGGTGACATACATCGCCGCACCGTCGATAGAAGTGCCGTATTTTGCCGCCTGAACCAGAGCGTTTTGCTCGGCGTGGATGCCCCGACACAGCTCGTGTCGCTGCCCGCTGGGAATGTTCATTTCATCGCGCAGACAACCTCTGGTGGTGCAGTGCTCGATGCCGCTGGGGACATTGTTGTAGCCCGTTGCCAAAACACGCTTGTCACAGACCACTAGCGCACCAATTTTGCGCCGCGTACAAGTCGAGCGCAGGGCAACTTGTTTGGCAATGCCCATAAAATAGTCATCCCAGGACGGCCGCTCGCTCATCTTAGTACACCAAATCTGGATAGAGCGGATAGCGGGCGAGCAAGTCGTCTACCTGTACTCGTATTTCGCCCAGTGCCGTGGGATTTTCGCGCTCGAACAAAGCACGCGCAATAAGTGAGCCAACCAAGCGTGCTTCTTCGGTACCAAAGCCGCGTGTCGTCAGTGCAGGGGAGCCTACTCTGATGCCACTGGTCACAAAGGGGCTTTCAGGGTCATTGGGAATGGCGTTTTTATTGCAAGTCAGACCGACCTCTTCAAGCAGTGCTTCGGCGACCTTGCCCGTAATGCCTGCTGGGCGCAGGTCAACCAATAGCAGGTGCGTATCGGTGCCGCCACTTATCAGACGCAAACCGCCTGCTGCCATGGCTTGACCCATAGCATCAGCGTTGTAGATGACCTGCTGAATGTAGTCGGCAAATTCTGGCTGCGCTGCCTCGTGAAAAGCTGCTGCTTTGGCGGCAATAATGTGCTCGAGCGGCCCGCCCTGAAGACCAGGAAAGACAGCTGAGTCTAGTTTTTTCTGCCACTGCTCGGTGCAGAGTACAAAACCGCTGCGCGGGCCGCGCAAGGTCTTGTGCGAGGTCGAGGTCACAAAGTCTGCGTGTGGTACCGGTGAGGGGTGTGCGCCCGTAGCAACCAGTCCTGCGATATGTGCCATGTCAACCATCAGCACCGCACCAACCGAGCGCGCAATCGCGCCAAAACGCTCGAAATCAATGGTGCGCGGATAGGCACTTGCACCAGCAATAATCATCTTGGGACGGTGCTCTTGTGCTAGGCGTTCTGCCTGGTCGTAATCAAGCAATTCTGTCTGTGGGTCAAGACCGTAGTGCACCATATCGAACCACTTGCCCGAAAAGTTAACGGGTGAACCATGAGTCAGATGACCACCTGCGTCCAGACTCATCCCCAAGACTTTGTCCCCTGGCTTGAGTGCTGCATAAAATACCGCAAGGTTAGCAGAAGCCCCCGAGTGAGGCTGTACATTTGCATGGTCGGCACCGTACAGAGAGGTCAGGCGGTCACGTGCCATGTTTTCGACGATGTCAACGTCTTCGCAGCCACCGTAGTAGCGTTTGCCGGGCAGACCCTCTGCGTACTTGTTGGTCAGTACGGTCGAGGCAGCCTCGAGGACTGCACGCGACACAAAGTTTTCCGAAGCAATCAGCTCAATTGTTCCCCGTTGCCGGTCAAGCTCGCCTGCCAAAGCCTCGGCGAGCTGCGCGTCACGTTCGCGTAAATGCATGATGTCTGACATAGTGGTTGCTGCTCTCTCTTAAACTTATCCCTCTAGTTTTGCCACACGGCGTGCGTGACGACTGCTGCTGCCATCGACTTCGCTTGCAAAATCAGTCGTCAAAAAGGCAGTGACAATGTTTTTATTAGTAGCGTCATCAGTGTAGCGTCCCGACAGGGCAAGTACGTTTGCGTCATTGTGCTCGCGTGCTAAAACCGCAAAATCTACTGAAGTCACCGGTACGGCACGAATGCCAGCAACTTTATTGGCGGCAATCGCCATACCCAGACCCGTGCCGCAGACTAAAATGCCAAAGTCTGCTTCTCCTTTTTTGACCATTTTTGCGACAATGTGCGCGTAGTCGGGATAATCGACCGACTTGCTGGCGCTGTCGCTGCCAAAATCTTTAAGCGAGTATCCTTGCGAAACCAGCCAGGTCTTCAGCGACTGCTTTTGGTCAAATCCACCGTGGTCGGCTGCTAATGCGATTCGTTTGCCGGGCATGGTCAGTCCTTACTCTGCGAGGGTTTTCTCTGTCGTCTTTTGCCGGTCGCTTCAGTCTTTTAGTGCAGCAGCGATTTCAGCTTCTGTTACCGTAGTTTCGCGCACAACAATAGGGGCGTCTTCGGTGCAGATTACCACCGTCGAGCTGGCGCCAATCTTTGTCTTTCCGCCGTCAAGTGCCAGGTTGACATGTGCCAAAATGCGTTCTTCGACTTCGTCGAAATTTTCCGGAGCAGGATGTCCATGTGTGTTAGCACTGGTCGCAAAAATGGGACCGCCCGCAGAAATAGCAAGTTCGCGCATCAGCTGCGAGTCAGGACAGCGCAAGCCAACCGTGTCGTCTTCTGCATTGCGAAACTCGGGCAGAACACGGTCAGATGCCTTGACAACAATAGTCAACGAGCCTGGCCAGAATTTTTCAGCAAGTTTCATGGCATAGTCGGGGAAGTCTTTGCCATAGACGTAAAGGTCGCTGGGTTTGCCCACTAAAAGCGGTACGGGAACCCCTGGCGGACGCTGCTTGATGTCAAACAGTTCCTGCGCGCCATAACAATTGGGAATGTTGGCACTGGCACCTAATCCATAGACGGTGTCGGTCGGAAACAACACAATGCCGCCACGGCGCAATTCCGAGGCGGCAACATTAAGCACCTCTGCTGATGGGTCATCCTGGTCAACTCTAAATACTTTACTCATTTTACGTCCCCTTTACTACGGCTGTCACAAAACGCTGGCGACCACACAAGTCGCTGCGAATGTCAATTTTTTTGTACCTCTTTAACTGTACCGCAAAATCAGCCGCATGGTGCACATTTCTCGCATCAAGTTCTAAAACTAATCCGCCAGACGCCCGCAAATGGTCAGGAGCCTGCAATAAGATGCGTCGCGCATAGCTCAGCCCGTCTGGTCCCCCATCAAGTGCCAGCAGCGGTTCAAAGTCTGCGACTTCTTTGGGGAGTGCGTCCATTCCTGCAGCAGCAGACGGAATGTAAGGCGGATTTGCTGTGATGAGGTCGATGACGCGTTCAGATTGCCCCTGATCTTTGTCGAACACAGCACGGCACTCACTCGCGGGGGTTACCCCGCTCCCTTCGGCCGTGATGCGTTCTCCGCGACAGGAACAATCTGCTTCACGTCCTCGTTCCTCATCACATTTTATGGGAGTGAACAAATCTGCCTGTACGGTGGTGAAGCGCTCGCTTAGTTGGCAGATGCTGGCGTTTTCTTCTGCTAGTGCAAGGGCATGCTCGCAGATGTCGGTAGCAATGACACGCACATCGGGTCGTTCGCTCGCAAGAGCAAGTCCAACACAGCCACTGCCCGTACACACATCAAGAACCATCAACTGCTTGTCAGGATTAGCAGCCGGCAGCAGCTCCAATGCCAGGTCAACCAGTACTTCAGTTTCGGGGCGCGGGATCAAAACGCCAGGGCGCACAGCAAGGGTCAAGTGCCGAAAGCCGACCGTACCCGTGATGTACTGCAGTGGCTCGCCTGATGCGCGGCGCTTTACTGACTGGCGTAAATGGACGCGCTCTTCCTCGCTTAAAGGTTTATCAAAGTGCGTATAAACCTCGATACGAGACAGTCCACAGGCGTCAGCCAGCAGCCATTCGGTGCTCAGTCGTGCTTGGCTGTCTCCCTGAGTGTGCAGGTAATTGCGCGTCCAGTCAAAGGCGCGCCTGATAGACCAGATGTCATCAGGCATCGGCGAGTTCACGGACCAGCCGCAGGTAGCGTTTGTAGCGCTCAGCGTCGATGTCACCTGCGGCAACGGCAGCTTTGACGCCACAGTGCGGTTCGTTTTTGTGTGCACAATCAGCAAAGCGACAGTTGTGGGCAGCAGCGGTGATTTCGGGAAAAGCCAGCGTGATGCCCTGGTCTGCCTGCCACAAAGCAAGCGAGCGCATTCCTGGCGTGTCGATAATGACGCCACCACCACTGGGACCTTCGCAGGTCTGGATAAGGGGTAGCTCTATCAGTTCGCGCGCGACTGTTGCGTGGCGACCACGGTCGTCAGTTTCGCGTACCTCTTTTGTCAGCTGACGATCTGTGCCAATCAGCTGGTTGATAAGCGTTGACTTGCCTACCCCCGAGGCACCGATAAGTGCAGCTGTCACACCAGGACTGATAAGGCGACGGATTTCTGTAATGCCGCGACCGGTGAGCGCACTGCAGGTAATGATAGGAACATCCGCTGCTGACATCTGGATGAAGCGCTCTGATGCTGCAAGATCAGGACAGAGGTCAGCCTTTGTCAGCACAATAAGGGGTTGCGCGCCTGATTCAAAGGCCAGGACCAGTTCACGTTCGAGACGCGCCAGATTAACGCTGCAGCTTTCAGAGCGCAGTGCCTGCACCACAAAGATGAGGTCGATATTTGCCACAACAACCTGTCCAATAGCCTGTTGCGCGGGAGCAAATCCTGCACTCTTGCGCTCGATAGGGTCGCGCCGCTTGAGGCTGCTGTTGCGCGGCAAAAATGCCTCGACAATGCCAAAGTCGTGACCAGCAGGACGTGCCAGCACCACCCAATCGCCCACGGCAGGACGCGCCAGCGCGTCTTTGCGCGCACGCTGCGCCAGCTGCGAGGACAGTTCTGTGCGATAGCTGCCACTGGCAGCCACTACCAGGGGAAAGCCACGGTCGACCTTGACGACTCGTGCGGGTTCGCAGTGTGCAGCATCTGCATCTGGCAGAGCAGCCTCCATCAAGGTCTGCTCATACTGAGCTTGCAGCTGAGCGGTGAAACCGAGCTTGTTGAAGTTGTATAAGTAGGCGTCAGTCATATAACAATTCTAACAAACACAGGGCGCACCAGGCGGCCGATCTCTGTGTCGTTTGAAAAATAGCAGAGCACGTCCAGTGCTCCCCCTCTGTCTTCCTGAGCGGAGCGCGTTAGCGCGCAGTCGAAGGATCTTGCGTGTCACAAATTGAAAGTACCATACGGTGCTTCGCACTTGTTGGGTACGAAGTACCGTATGACACCTTTACTTCAAAGACGCAGGATCCTTCGACTGCGTGGTCTAACGACCACTCCGCTCAGGAAAGATGGGGGCTGTCAGTAACTAAGCACCTGTAACTCCATCTCGTGTTTGCTGCGTCTGGTAGCAGTCACCAGTACGATCAATCCAGCAACAGCCATCAGTAGCAACGCCATACCAAAATTGCCTACATCGAGACCTGTTGGTGGCACAAAGAAGTCAGTGTTCGTAAAGTCTGCGGTATTAGCAGCTTCACCTAATGTTTGCTCGCCGGTACTCAGGCTGACGTCTACCGTACGTTCTGGTGGATTAACAATCGAGGTGTCGATGACGCCATCGGTGTGTACAATAACATGAGGTGTGTAGTCAGATACCGGTAGTTCTATTGCTGTATATCTGGTTCCGACATGAGTATCAAGAAATACGAGTGTTTGATTGTGTGTCAAACTGACGGTTCTGGTCACTTCATCGGTGAACTCTATGACAGAGCCAATGGTCTCGTTTGTCAGCGTATCAATAATCTGTGCTCGATAGATAATAGGTGGTGTTATCGTTGTTGCAAGGGATGGTGCTGTCAGTCTGATGTCAAAGTCAAAGGCTCTCGTGAAATCTGGCATGATGCCTGTTGTTGTCTTTGATATGCGCAGTCCACCTGTTGCCAGAGGATCTGTTGGATCAATTTCGACGTTTCTGACAAAGGTGTTCGTGAATGTCAGAGCAGTGTCTAAGTCTTCGAGTTTGCTACCGAGTATGTCACCTGGTAGAACTTCTTGTACCAGGATTGCACTGACGTAGTTTGTGCCAGCCTCTAGGTCAGGTAGTACTATGAAAGTGACTTGGTATACCGTTGGATCAAAAGTCATTGTTTCTGTTGTGGTGTTGCTAAAGGTATCGCTTCTTTCACTGATGCGATAAGTGAAAAGACCCGGTGAAGGAAAGATTACACTGTTTCCTAGTAAGACATCAGAAACCTTTGTCACGGTTCTAACATCACCTGTCACTGTTGCGACATCTGAAGCTGAGAAAGTG
>WREJ01000041.1 GCA_009779395.1 Coriobacteriia bacterium | reverse complement strand
TGGCAGATTTTGCGCAGGAACTGCAGCAGCAGTACCCCAATCAGCCCAAGGCTCTGCTGATTCCCAGCATAAAAAACTACCTGCGACCGCTTGCCACCCAGCTTGAGCAGCGCGCTGTTCCCTTTGAACTTGACGTCAAAACACCCTTTGGTGCAAC
Source organism: Coriobacteriia bacterium (assembly GCA_009779395.1). Lineage (GTDB taxonomy): Bacteria > Actinomycetota > Coriobacteriia > WRKU01 > WQUG01 > WQVN01. The sequence continues at coordinate 8,245 of WREJ01000041.1, read as the reverse complement.
AGGCTTTGGTGCAGCATTGCTTGCCTTATTGCGTGTGTGCATTGGTGATGACCAGCAGGCAAATGGACTTGCTTTTGCGCTTTCTGCCTATAGTGGGCTCAGTCCAGACCAGGTTCTCGAGCTGGACACGCGCTGGCGGCGTTATCGCGTCAGTCCTGCAAGTATGCTAACGCAGCTTTCCCAGCATCCCTCGGGTGCTTGTGACAGCTTGCGCTTGATTCGAAGTAGCAGCATGAGCGCGCGCATTGGTGACTGGAGCAGTCTGGTTACCCAGCTGTACGCACGGGGTGCACAGGCGCATCGTAGCAGCAACTTTGACCTGCTGCAAGACGCTGCTGCACAGAAAAGTGCAACGACAGCGTTGCAAGAACTGTACGAGCAAAAATTTGCCCAGCACACAAAGAAACTGCAGCTAGCAGACGGTGTTGATGACAGTGACGACCAGCAGCCAGGTAGCAGAATCCTTTCCTATGACCCGCGCATCACTGCCGCAGAACTGTATGCGTCATTGCGTGAAACCTTGATAGCGCAAACACCCAAAGCAGCAAGTCCCGCTATTTTGATAGCACAGCCTGCGCGTGTGTATGGCAGGCAGTTTCATTCCGTCATCGTAGGTGGGCTTGCCGCAGAAAGCGAGACAGAAAAGGCCGACAATTCGCTTGATGTGCGCCTGGCAGCGACCCTTTCGGGGACGCCAACCCCCGATTTGGCGCAGCAGCAACAGTTCAATTACTACGCGATACGCTCGCTTGCGCAGCACAATCTGTACCTGGTTGCGCAGCACGAAACACTGGGTGGAGAAACCCTCAAGCCAGGTGGACTGCTGCGTATGGTGCAGCAGGACCAGAACAGCAAGGCGCAACACAGCGACCAGCAGATTGCCTGTCGTTACAAGTCCAATGACGAAGTCATTGCCAGCCAAAGTTACGCTACGGCAGAAAAACAGGCAGAAATCGAAGGTATTTTGGCACAGACGCAGCCACCCCTTCACCTGCGTCAGCCGCCGCGCGGAGAAGCAGCCTACTTTGACCTGGGTTATGGCGACAAGAGCCCTGTGGCAGCGACAACTCTGCAAGACTTCGAGAACTGTCCCTACTACTGGCTGCTACACCGCTTTGCGGCTGGCAAAGAAGTTGACCGCGGTTTTGACCGGCGCGAGCAGGGTACTTTTGCGCATCAGGTGCTGAAACTTTTTTATGAGGAGTTGCCCATAAGCGGAATAGGTGAGCGCATTACGGGGGCAAACCTTGATGAAGCACTCGACTTGTACCAGCAGATTTTTGACAAAGAAGCAGCCAAACTGCAGGAAAAATTGCCCTTTACCCTAGCAGAACAGGCAGAATTGGTCATGCTGGGCAGTATGCTCGCTGACTTTTTACAAAGCGAGGTCGACTACGCCCCTGAATTTGTTCCCCGCTACCTAGAGTATCGCTTTGGGTATGATGCGACTGGCAGTGATGGTCCAGACTCCGCCACAACAGAACCCGTTGATCTGGGACTGGGCTTGCCCCTGCGTGGTTCGATTGACCGTATTGATGTGCGCGCCGACGACGATGCCGCGCTGATTATCGACTACAAGCGCACGAGCGATGTTGGTGGTTTGGTCGCGCAGGCAAACAACAATCTGTTTCAGGGTGTGCTGTACCGTCTGGTGGCAGAAAAAGTTCTGCCCATTCGCCCTGTTTCTCACAGTTATCGTGCCTACGGTGACATCAATGCCAAGCCCAGCGAGGCCTATGCGCGCGAGGACAATCCGCCCGAGCGACCACTGGGTCTGCCAAAAATCGGACGGGCAAAAATCGGCGGTTTAAGCGAAAAAGAGATGCACGAAGGCTTTGAAAAAATACTGGAAAGTGCTGGACGGGCAGCCCATGACCTGCATATCGGTCGCGTTGAAAAACGCGCAAACAGATCGCTGTGTCAGTACTGTCTGTACGACGGCTGCGAACACAAACCACGACAGGGAGGTCGCCGCTAATGGACGTACTCCCGATTTATTTTGCGGGGCTGAACAAAAAACAGCTGGCTGCAGCCCAGCACCGGCAGGGCAGGGCCTTGGTCAGCGCGGGCGCGGGAACGGGCAAGACAAAAACGCTGGTGGCGCGCTATCTGTCGCTTCTTCTTGACGCAGGGCCAGATGCCGAGCAACCCGTGAGTGTCCATGAAATTTTAGCAATTACCTATACCAATGCTGGTGCCGACGAGATAAAACAGCGTGTGATCGAAGAGCTCAATTCTTTGGGGCAGACCGCCCTTGCTAATCAGATGAACCAGGCATGGATAGCGACCATTCATGGTTTTTGCTCGCGTTTGCTGCGGCGCTACGCTCTCGAGGCAAACATTGACCCTTCTTTTAAGCAGGCAGACGAGGTTCAGGCGAAAAACCTGCAGGTAGAAGCCCTGAATCAACTGTTCGACCAGCTGGCAATCGCCGACGCTCCACAGACAATCCAACAGACAATCCAGCAGACAATCGAGCAGACAGAGCAGCAGGAAACAATCCAACAGCAAAGCCAGCTGTGCCTGGATGACTATCTGCTGCTGCGTGAAACTTTCAGCGATTTCGCGCTGCGCAAACACATCGCCGACCTGCATCAACAGCTGCGCCAGGGCGGTTTGCGTACCTTCGACGACCTGAGCATAGACAAGCGCATTGGTCTTTTGCAGAGTTTGTCTGGCAAAAAGACCTTTAAGCTGTTGATTGACGACCAGCGTGACCAAGCCCGCGCACTTTCTGTGACTACGCTGCTGCTGCGTTTTGTGGTAGCTTTTGCAGACATCTATCAGCAGCTGTGCCGCGAGCAATCACTGCTTGACTACAACGAGCTGCTGCTTTTGACAAGCGAGCTCTTAAACAATGAAGATATTTGCCGCGAACTGCAGGCACAATTTGCGTTTACCCTGATTGACGAGGCGCAGGACAGCAACGCGCTGCAAATGGAAATTATCACCAAAATCGCTGGTGACAACCTGTATCAGGTTGGTGACAGCAAGCAGTCAATCTATGGTTTTCAGGGTGCAGACGTCTCTGTTTTGCAAGAGTATCACGACAGCCTAAAGGGCGAGGGAAACCTTTTCGAGCTGACCGACAATTACCGCTCTGATGCGGGCATTCTCAACTTTGCCAACGCCCTTTTTGGCACAAAAGAACTGCTGGGATACCGCGCAACCGCGCTGAAAGCTCACCGTCCTGCTGATGCTAATGCACTGGCAGAGCCTGTCCAGATTTTGGAAATCGGACCAGCTATACGTGACGAAGTGCCCGTGTCATACGGCGATGATTGCGAACCAGTGTCTGTCACAAAACTCGATAAAACACTGATTGCCACAACAGAGGCTGCCTGGATTGCTGACCACTTTCAGGCAGAGCAGCAGCGCGGTCGTTCGTGGGCAGACTTTATGGTCTTGGTGCAAAAGCGCAGTCATGGACAGACTCTGCTAAGAGAATTCAAGCGGCGTGGTATGCCGGCATTGCTGCGTGGTGGCTGCTGTTTGCTAGACGCACAGGTGGTCAAAGATGCGCGGCTGTTTTTGGACGTGGTTGGTAGGCCGCGTGACCCGGAACTGTTTATCAAGTGTCTGTTGTCGCCGCTGGGGCGGGTCAGCGACCAGGGCATTTTCGAGATTGCTGCACTGCGCCGCGCGCAGGGGCATGATTATTTGTGGGACGCTGCTTTGCAGGCGCAGGCAGAGGACGTCCTTAGCGACCAGCAGGACCGCTTGGCACTGACGGGTCTTCTGCACTCTATTACCGAGGCACGCGAGATGGTTGGAAGCAGACCGCTGTCTGAAATCATCGCGCGTGGCTTAAGTGCGCGCGAGCTTGACCTGCACTATTTGTCGCAGGGGGCACTTGCTGGCAGGCAAGCGCTTGCTACCTTCCAGCAGTTTTTGCGTCTGGCAGACAGCTGGCAGGCACAGGGCAAAGACCCGCTGTCTTTTGCTAGCGAGCTGCGACAACAAAGGGCTCTGGGACTGTTTATCCAGCAAGACGCCGTCAGCTTGCCCGGCGAGGAATGCATAACCATCGACACAATACATAGCTCGAAGGGGCGCGAATATCCCGTTGTTGCACTACCCTTGGCGTTGTCGCTGAAAACGCGCCCCAAACGCGAAGCGATTATGCTGCATCAGCTAACAGAAAGACTGGGACTGTTTCTGAGGCCGGGTGATTGTGTTCTGACCCGGCGCGACAGCAAAGAAAGACCAGTCTATGAGTCGCACAACTACGAAAAACTTTTTGAAAAACGCTGCGTCAAAGACCAGCTGGAAGCCATCCGCTTGCTGTACGTTGCCTGCACACGCGCCGAAGAAAAGCTGCTTATCAGTTACAGCATCGACACTACGGGCGATGGTCTGAGTGACGCGATGAATCGTGGCATGAATGCTGCTGCCAAAAAAATGCACAAACTGCAAGAACAGGGCTCGCTGAAAGTCGAATACATCAGCGATGAAGAACAAAAGGAAGACCGTGATAAAGAGGAGGAGGAAGAGCAGTAGATGAGCAGAGCGACCACCAGCGACCAAGCAGCCAGCCAGTCCGTCCGTCCCGAAGGACTGCCGCGCACTACAGAGCTTTGCAGCCAGCAACAGTACGCGCTGAACCAGGTGTCGGCATCTGACATCCAACTATTTCACCAGTGCCCCCGCAGCTTTTACCTGCAGCGTGTATTGCGTCTGGGTCAGCTGGTCGACCGCAGCCCCAGCAAAGCAAGCAACCGGGGTTCGCTGATTCATTTGCTGCTAGAATGGGGCACGACTGATCAGGCAGAAACCCTGTTTGCGCGCCACCACGTCAGCGCACAGCAGGCACAAGAGCTGCTGGCAGTCGTCGAAACCTTTCAGAAATCACCCTTTATGCAGCAGCTGCTGGCAGACAGCCAGCTGGTCAAAGAACACGCCTTTTACCTAAAACTGTCGGCGGATGGACAGACTCCGCGTTACCTGAAAGGATTTATTGACGCGCTGACCTGGCAAAATGACACCACACTGCTGATTATCGATTACAAAACGGGCAGGGGAGCAACCACCGCTGCAAACTATCAGGCGCAGGCTGACTGTTACGCGCTGGCGGGCTTGGCGCAGGGGGCACAGTGCGTCCAGGTGCTGATGCTGCGCCCCGAGGTGACAGACGCCCACGGTGACCCCGAGACCTTTCGTTTTGACTATCGCAGCGATCAAACGCAGCAGCTGCGCCAGTCGCTGCTGGCAACTATCGAGGCGATGGAGGACGCCCACAACGCCAGCCTCGTAGAGGTTGATCCCAAAAACTGCAGCGCATTTTGCACGGTACCAGCGCAGTTGTGCATTAGGAAAGAAGAGATTGAAGCACAAACAAACTGACCATCTGGGTGCACTTTTGCTGCATTGAGGCGTAGTTGCTACCAAAATGGACATTTCGAGAAATGCGACCAGCATGCTACAATTTTCCCCTTAGTGGATTAGTGGAGTACTACCAGGTAACCAGCAAACTATGACGAAGCGAGGACTGTCATGACCGCCAAAATGCCCAAATTCCGCACCCGCGCAGGTGAGCCCTCAGGGAAACCTCGGCTAGCGCTGCTAATTGCAGTAATTTTTCTTCTGGCATTACCCTTTTTAGCAGCAGCGAATTCAAGTGCGCTTCAATCGGTTTTTGATCCGGTCATCATGCAAGTTCAGAATATGGTATCACCAGCAGATGATGCCTTCGTAGCAAATGAAACGCCAGCGCTAACTACCAGTGGCATTTCTTCCCTTTCAAGTTCTGGCTTTCGACCAGAGCCAACGACCTTTTCTGCAGGACTTTTTCACTCTCTTGCTGTCAAGCCAGACGGTACTCTCTGGGCATGGGGACGTAACTTTGAAGGCCAAACAGGACTGGAATCTCAGTATGCCCTGCAAACAGTACCTGCACAAGTAGGTACGGCGACTAACTGGAAAGCTGTGTCTGCAGAAGGTTGGTACTCTCTGGGCATCCGAACAGACGGCACCCTCTGGGCATGGGGAAGTAACGAACATGGGCAAACAGGCATAACTGGCTTACCAACTGGTTATGGCAGCAACCAACTAACACCTGCACAGGTAGGTACTGCTACTGACTGGGCACAGGTATCTGCAGGAGGCGGCCACTCCCTTGCCATCAGATCAGACGGTACGCTCTGGTCATGGGGAAATAACTCAAATGGCGTAACAGGACTCGGTACGACAGCAGGCAATACTCCTGTGCCGACACAAGTAGGCACTGACGCTAACTGGACAGCAGTATCTGCAGGAGATTGGCACTCCCTTGCCCTGCGTGCAGATGGCACGCTTTGGTCATGGGGAGCAAACGGAAATGGCGCAACAGGACTCGGTACTGTATCAGGCGATCAAACAACACCGGCACAGGTAGGTACTGCTACTAACTGGGCAGCAGTATCTGCAGGAGGCGCTCACAGCATGGCCATCAGATCAGACGGCACGCTCTGGGCATGGGGATGGAACTTCGGCGGCCAAGTAGGCATAGAGGGCTTGGGAACTGGTTGGGGCGCCATTCATCAAACAACACCGGCACAAATAGGTACGGCGACTAACTGGGTGCAAGTTTCTGCAGGAGGTAATCACTCCCACGCTATCAGATCAGATGGTACGCTCTGGGCATGGGGAGGTAGCGATGAAGGCGAAACAGGACTGGGTATTGACATAGGGGGCCCCTACCAACTAACACCAGCACAAGTAGGTACTGATACTAACTGGGTGTCTGTTGGTACTGCGAGTGGTGGCGGTCATGTCTTCGCCACAAGAACAAATAGCAGCTTGTGGGGATGGGGCAGAAATTTTGATGGTGAATTAGGCATTAATGACACCATGTATCGCCTTGTTCCTACCTTCATATGGGGACCACCTACAATAGAAAACATCACACCACAGGGTAGGGATGTTGCAATCACGACAACAGAACTGGTTATCACCTTTGACCAAAGAATGCACATAGCAAATCCAGGAACAGTAGCACTGAACGGTGTAGAACTTAGCCTGGCAGGTGCAACATGGACGGACAATGACACGGTACTGACGATTCCCTTTGCAGATCCTTTAGACTATGCCACTGGATATGAAGTAATACTACTAGGATTTATCGTAGAAATGGGCCGTTTTACCATGACAGAGCCCTATGTTCACCATTTTGTCACAGAAATAGTAGACTTAGACCTGGCAATCACCAAAAACCTACTGATGCCAGAAGGTACTGCAGTCCCTGATACAAACTTTATCTTTAACATCGATGCTTACAGCTTAAACGGAGAAACCTCAACAGTGGAATTGGCATATATGCCAAACCTGAGCGTAAACCCTGTTGCTTTTAGCAGTGCAGATACAGGTACCGTAGATGGTGATACAACAACCATCACACGCTGGTCTGACTTCCTATTGGGCAGTGACCTGTCCTTCCCCTTTGCAGGTATTTATGTCTATCGTATTAGTGAGGCAGATAACACTTTTGTAAACACTGATACAGAGACCATGATATTTGACCCAACGGTCTACCAAATTACCTTCCAGGTAGAAAATCTGCCAGCACCTGCAAGTGGTCTGTTTGTCAGAGCGATTTTCTTGCAACTGGTAGTCGATGGTGTTCCAGGACCTAAAATTGACATCACTGATAATCTAGCAGATGCACTGACATTCACTAACATATTTGTCAGAAATCACGACAACGATGATCCGCTTGACCCCAACGTTTTGGGAGGACTGCGAATTGCAAAGGCAGTCGAAGGGGCTATGGCAAACCAAGCACGCTTCTTTGACTTTGACATTGGTATATGGGTACCTTCTATACTTACGACTCCTACCAGCTATAGAGCATACGTAGTAGAAAACATTGCTGGTGTACCTACGGTAGTGACGACAGCAGACAACGGAACTATTGCTGGAACAAGTGGCAGTGGTGACTACCTGCTCTTTAGTAACGGCGCAACACAAACAGTGAGTCTGCGTCACGGTCAAACTCTTGTCTTTGCAGGAACTCACGTAGGTGCACGCTACAGTGTTACTGAACAAGCTGCAGCTAACTACACACCTTCAGTTGCAGTGCTTACTGGTGGTCTGCCCGTTGTTGTAGCACCAGCAGATACCCCAAACACGGCTCTGACCGTACCTGTACAAATACTAGGAGAAGCTGCAAATATAGCAGCCTTTACCAACACACATTCTGCAGTCATCGAAGCAGGACTAGATGTGGGTAACTTTGGCTCAGCACTACTGCTGATGGCAGTTGTTGGCT
>WREJ01000040.1 GCA_009779395.1 Coriobacteriia bacterium | reverse complement strand
TTGGTAGATTGTTGGGTCAAAGAGCATGGTCTCTTTCTCGGTATTAGAAAAGGTATCGTTTCTTTCACTAATGCGATAGACAAAAAGTCCTGCAAAGGAGAAAGGCAGGTCACTTCCTAACAAGAAGTCAGAGATGCGTGTGATAGTTATTGTGTCACCATCTAAGGTACCTATATCTGTACTGTTAAAAGCAACAGGGTCTACACTCAGATTTGGCATCTGTGCGAGTTCTGCTGTTGAGGTTTCTCCGTTTAAGCTATGAGGAACAATAGTAAACTCGAAATTTGTTTCAGGAGCTACGGTTCCTTCTGGCATCAGCAAGTTTTTGGTGATTGCCAGATCTATTACAGGTTCTGCTGGTGGAATGACCGTTCCTGTGGTAAAGGTCCAACTGTAGGGAATCATTAGCTCGCCATTTTCTGCACAAACAAAGTCACTTACCGTAACTTCATGCAAAGTATCTGATGCAAGCAGCACCAGAGGAACTGTCAGTACCGAGTTATTGCCCCTGTCACCACCGGGGTCACTGGCAGTAGACGCACGCCAGATGCCCTGCGACAAATTAACTGTTGCACCATTATCGAGGGTGATAGTACCCATTACTGCTGGGTTCATTTCATGGTCAAAAAAGACAGTGAGATGCGTTGTGTTAATTTCGTTTATGTCAGTAGCATCTGCGTCTGGCAGTGTTGCAATGACCGTTGCTTCTGGTGGTCCAAGTCCTGTTCTAAAGCCCATGCCGATGAGGTTTGGTATCAAGCGTTCAGTGTAGTCATTAAGACCTAGTTGTAAGAAATTATTCTGTCCCCATGACCACAAATCGCCACTTCTTCTTATGCCAAGGGAATGATGGCCACTAGAAGCAGCATCAACTAAAATCCAATCAGTATAACTACCTACCTGTGCCGGTGTATCTTGTTCGCCTATATCAGTATCCAGTCCTGTTCTGCCATTTCCGTTCCATCCCCATGCCCAAAGCGTACCATCTGCCCTGATAGCATGGGAGTGACCATTTCCTGCAGACACTAATGTCCAGTTAGTAGCAGTGCCTACCTGTGCCGGTGTTGTTTGACTGCCTGTTGTTGTGCCCAGTCCTGTTCTGCCATTTCCGTTACTTCCCCATGCCCAGAGGGTGCCATCTGATCTGACGGCAAGGGCGTGATTAGCTGCTGCAGACACCTGTGTACAGTTAGTCGCCGTACCTACTTGTGCTGGTGTTAGTTGATTGCCGAATGCAATGCCCAGTCCTGTTTGGCCACTTGTGTTAGCTCCCCATGACCAGAGCGTGCCGTCTGATTGCAGAGCGACGGAATGATTACCTCCTGCAGTTACCGCTGACCAGTTAGTAGCCGTACCTACCTGTGCTGGTGCTAGTTGGTTGTCTGATGTAGTCCCCAGTCCTGTTCTGCCTGATGAGTTAGATCCCCATGCCCAGAGAGTGCCGTCTGATTTGGCAGCAAGGGAGTGGTCCATTCCTGCAGACACCACTGTCCAGTCAGTGTCAGTTCCTACTTGTACCGGTGTTGCTTGACTGCCTGTTGTAGTCCCCAGTCCTGTTCTGCCATGCTGGTTAAGTCCCCATGCCCAGAGCGTGCCGTCTGATCTGATAGCAAGGGAGTGTTCATGACCTGCATTCACCATTGTCCAGTCGGTGTCAGTACCTACCTGTGCCGGCATTGCTTGATTGCCTAATGTAGCACCCAGTCCTGTTTTGCCATTATTGTTCTGTCCCCATGACCAAAGTGTGCCGTCTGTTCTGATGGCAAGAGAGTGGGTACCTCCTGCAGAAAAGCTTGTTGCTTCGGGGCGGATATCTAAAGTACTGAAAGGTGCAATGCCACCAGAAAGCACATCTGATGTTTCATTGGGCATGAAAGCATCATCTGCTGCTGGAAACACATTCTGAACCTGCATAAGCACAGGAGTAATAAGCGATTGAATTGTACTTGAATTTGCTGCTGCTACAAAGGGAAGTGCCAAAAGAAGAATTGCTAGGAGAACTAGCGCGAACTTGGATTTTCTCGAGAGCCCCCCCCCCCCGCTGAATTTCGAGTTCTGGCGTTCATGCGTATCCTCACTTCGTCATAGTCTCACAGTTGGCTGGTACTGTCTTACTAGCGATAAAATTGTAACATGTTGGTCACATTTCTCGAAATGTTCATGAATTGCTGTGCTCTGACTGGACGTAGTGTCGAACTTGTGTGTCAAGCTGTTCCAGTTGCTCGATAGAATCTAGGGGAACAATGTCGCCAACGAAGTGATCGAGCGCATCTGCTACCACAGCCTCGATGTCGAGGAAGCTAATCTGGTCAGCAAGAAATGCGGCAACGGCAACTTCGTTTGCAGCGTTAAGGATGCAAGGAGCCGTGCCTGCAGCTTTCCCTGCCTGATAAGCAAGGCGCAGACAGCCAAAGGTATCAAGGTCAGGCTGACCCAGCTTTAGGCTGCCAAGACGGCGGTAGTCGATGCTGGCATCCTTAAGAGACTGCCAGCGGTCGGGATAAGAAAAAGCGTACTGAATGGGAATGCGCATGTCGGGCGTGCCCAGATGCGCCATCGTCGAGCCGTCAATAAACTCGACCATCGAATGAATCAGGCTTGCCGGCTGCAAGACAACCTTGATGTCATCGTAAGCGGTGCCAAACAAATGATGCGCCTCGATGACCTCGAGCCCCTTGTTCATCAGCGTCGCAGAATCGATGGTGATTTTTGGTCCCATGTTCCAGGTAGGGTGCGCCAGCGCGTCTGCTGCCCTAACCTGGGCAAGCTCTGCGCGTGTTTTGCTGCGAAAAGGACCGCCCGAAGCCGTCAGCCACAGCGTTTTTACCCTGGACAGACTCCCCGTTTGCAGACACTGAAACAGTGCCGAATGCTCGGAATCAACCGGCAGTAACTGCCCTGGTGCAGCAAGATCAGTGACCAGTTGCCCGCCAACGATGAGCGATTCTTTGTTGGCAAGCGCCAGGGTCAGCCCTGCGCGCAATGTCGCGATGGTCGCGCGCAGACCCGCAGAACCCACCAGCGCGTTTAAGACAATGTCGGGTTGCGTGCTCTCTATCAGGCGGAGGAGGGCGTCCATGCCATCACGTGAGGTCAGACAGCAGGCATCACCTTCCAGCTGAAACTGCGCAGCTTGCGCGGACAGCAACTGCTCCGACGAGTGCGCTGCCAGACCAACAATCTGCAATTTATCAGAGTGCGCAGCAGCAACTTGTAAGGCTTGCGTGCCAATAGATCCCGTAGATCCCAGAATGCAGACGCGTTTTTTCGCAGAGATGTTGGGTGCAGCAGCCATATTTAGTGAATCACTATCCCTAGTGCCACACCTAAAGTAGACAGCAAGACAAACATCACGGGAGACGTCAAAAGCAGCGAGTCAATACGATCAAGAATGCCACCGTGACCGGGCAGCAATTTGCCCGAATCTTTGACACCGCGTTCGCGCTTGAGGCGCGATTGGAAGAGGTCGCCCACCAAAGCTGTCAGCGACACGATGCTACCAACAACAACTGCCCCGACAAAGGACGCCTCTCCCTGAAAAATATAGGGAACAAGATACCAAAAGAGTATCGAACCCAAAGTGCCTGCGATCAGACCCTCCCAGGACTTCTTGGGTGAAATCTGCGGAGCGATTTTATGCCGCCCAAAAAGAGAGCCCCCAAAGTAGGCAAAAGAATCAGCTGCCCAAACGCTGATGACCAAAGCAACAGCAAGCAGTGGCGAGCCTTCGTTCATCTGACGAATCAGCAGCAGACAAGCAAAAGGAACACCCAAGTAGAGCGCACCAAAAAGGCTGTTTGCGACATAGGCCATCGAAGAGCGTCCAATCGAAGAGCTGCGGGTGGCAGGGTCTCTGATAAGGGCAAGCCACATCATAAGGCCAACAAGGGCACAGATTATTACGTAAAACAGCGCAACAGTGCTGCGCAGGCCGCCCGTACCCAGTATGGGACTAAGGTCACCCAGTTCCAGACTGGCAAAATATATGGCAAGCGGCAGTGCCGCTGAGGTCACTAGACCAATAATGCGCGGCACCAGTGGCATATCAGGACTAGTCAGGCGATAGAATTCTTCGGCACCAACAATAGCAAGCAGCGCACACAGCAAAGGTAGCAGCATAAAAGTGTTGCCCAAAGCCAGACAGGTCAGCACCACTATTGCAAAAATCGCGCCCGTAGCAATGCGGCGAATCAGCGAAGCCTTTTTGATGCCTGCTGGTTGCCCCTTCATGACAGTCCTCCAAAGCGGCGTTCGCGTCCCTGATACTCTCGTAGTGCATCGACCAGAGCATCACGACCAAAATCGGGCCACAAAATGTCAGTGAAATAGAGTTCTGTGTAAGCTGCTTCAAACAGCAAAAAGTTTGACAGGCGTGACTCGCCACTGGTACGAATCAGCAAATCAGGGTCGGGAATGCCTGCCGTTGACAGACGTGAGGCAATCATTTCAGGGGTGATGTCAGCAGAGTCAAGAGTGCCCGCCACTGCATCTGCAGCAAGAGTAGTTGCTGCCTGACACAGGTCCTGACGTGCACCGTAATTGAGGGCAACGACGAGGGTCAGCCCCGTATTTGCTGCCGTGCTCTGGACGCACTCCGCAAAGGCATCCCGTGTACACTGGGGCAAGTCATCCACCTTGCCAATCAGCTTGACCCGCACGTTTTGCCGGTTCAGATTGGCGATTTCACGCGCCAATACCTCGACAAAAAGCTTCATGATGCCGCTGACTTCGTCTTGGGGGCGATTCCAGTTTTCAGCAGAAAAGGAATAGATGGTCAGATAGGCGATGTGTAACTCGACACAGGACCCAATCATTTCGCGCACACTAGCAACCCCTGCTTTATGCCCAAAAAGGCGCGGTTTGCCCTGTTTTTTTGCCCATCTGCCGTTGCCGTCCATGATGATGGCAATATGTTGAGGTAGCGCAGCTACGTCCAGCGTCGCAAGCGCTTCGCGCGCGTGCCTGCTGTTAAACCAGTCGCGTTGTGTGTGGCTAAGGTTCATAGTTGCCTAGAGTACCTATGGGTGGGTGCAGCGCAGCTGCTACAGCACAAACCCACCTATATCTCCATGATGTCTTTTTCTTTGGCAGCCAAAGCTTCATCGACTTTTTTGACGGCAGCGTCAGTGATTTTTTGGACTTCGTCCTGGGCGGTAAAGGCCTCGTCCTCACCAATTTCTTTGCCTGTCTTTAGGCGGTCGATTTTCTGGTTAGCGTCACGACGAATATTTCTAATGGCAACCTTTGCTTCTTCGGCGTAACCCTTGCACAACTTAAACAGCTCGACTCTGCGCTCTTCGGTCAGCGGCGGAAAAGGAATACGAATCAGCATGCCATCATTATTGGGTGACAGACCCAGGTCTGACTGCAAAATCGCGCGTTCGATAGCAGCAAGCGTGCTTTTATCCCAGGGTTCGATGACTACCGTCTGCCCGTCGGGAATTTTTAGGTTTGCCAGCTGATTGATAGGCATGGCAGACCCATAGGCATCGACCGTTAACTTGTCAAAAATGGCTGGTGTTGCCCGACCGGTACGGACCCCTGCAAACTCGCTTGCTAGCGAGCCTTGGGTCTTTTCCATCGTCGTTTTTGCACTGTCAAGGATTTCTGGTATCATGCTTTGCTCCCTCATCTCTCCCTCTGCTGACCCTCTACTGACACTCTGCTGACCCTAGCTGAGCCTTCTACTGTGCGCCTCGCACTAAAGTACCCACGTCCTCGCCAGCAAGTGCGCGCTTGATGTTACCCTCTGCCTCCATATTAAAGACTAAGATAGGCATGTCATTGTCCATGCACAGCGAAATCGCTGTCGAATCCATCACGCGCAGACCTTTGTTCAAGACATCAATGTAGGACAGCACGTCGTAGCGTTGCGCATCGTCGTATTTTTCAGGGTCTTTGTCGTAGATGCCGTCAACGCGCGTTGCTTTCATCACGCAGTCTGCGTTAATCTCGAGCGCACGCAAGGCAGCTGAGGTATCAGTAGTAAAGTAGGGATTTCCCGTACCTGCCGCAAAGATGACGACACGTCCCTTTTCGAGGTGGCGCGTGGCGCGTCCACGAATGTAGGGTTCTGCGACTTCTTGGATGTTGATGGCGCTCATCACGCGGGCATCAACACCAGCGCGCGTCAGCCCGTCATGCAGGGCAACTGCGTTCATCACCGTTGCGAGCATACCCATGTAGTCTGCCGCCGCCCGGTCCATGCCATTAGCACTGGCAGCCAGACCACGAAAGATATTGCCACCACCAACTACAATAGCCAGTTCATAGATTTCGACAATGCCGCGCAACTGCCGCGCTAAAGAGGCAATAACTGCGGGGTCAATACCGTAGCCTCTATCCCCCATAAGAGCTTCCCCAGAAATCTTTAACAGAACACGCTTGACGTCAAGTATGCGACCCAAGGTTTCCCTCCTCTTTGTCCTTGCGCACAATGCTTTCCTAATGAATGTTTCCGTATCGAGTATAGCAGAACAGAGAAAAAACGAGCGCGGACAGGCGCGCTCGTTTTTCTTCATTCATTCAGTCCGCCAGGCAGTAGCTTTCACCTGTGGCGGAGTCTGACCAAAGTCCCTAGGGAGTACCCCACAGTTGCCATCTGCGTAGCTCTGCACGGTCAAAGTTAACGTGGCAGACTTCACAGACCTTCATGTCGTGACAGTTCATACACGCGTCTCCGCCAGTTGCAAGCGTTGCTTCAGCATGCTGGATCCATTCCCAGTTGACGTTCGGATCGAATTCCCAGCCAGTGTACTGCTGCCTGTGGTGACAGGCAGAACAGGTATCGCCGCCGCCTGCACGTTCGGTGTTGTTCACCGCAGATACGGTGTGGCATATTGCACAGGACTCGGGATATTTTGCAATATCGTCAAGGTGTGGCTGGGCGTTGTAACCTGCAGGGTGAGGCATTCTGATGCCGCCGTGACAGTCGTCACAGAACTTCAGGGTATGACAGGTGTAGCAGTAGTTGACCGCACGAACCGAGGGAACACCCTGCAGTGCACGTGCTTCTTTGCCCTCTTGACCACTGAGGTCGTTATAGACAGGACGTTTGGGGTTGTCCTGTGCAATAAAGGCTTCGATATCTGCTTCGATTTGTATTGCCCACGGTCCATGGATGTCCTCGACAAAACGAGGAACATTGTGATTCTCGGGGATAAGTTCAAAGTTTTCAGTGTGGCAAATCTCACACTCACCCGTTGCTCCGGGGAAGGTGCCAATGGGATAGGGCGTGTTAACAATCTGACCGTCATACTCGGGGAAGCGGTGGCAGCGATAACAGGCTGTCATCAGCATGAAGTCATCATGCTTTTCGGGATTATCCCCCGTTGCCGGAATCTGTGGACGCCAGTCGTTGAGGGTCTCGTTGTGACCCACGCGATTGTGGCAGGCAGCACAGGTGATGTTCAAAACGGTGTGCGCCTCGTGATCCATGATGATGCCCGGGCTGGTCAGCGTCTCGCGGTTCTCCATGCGGTGACACTGAGTACAGTACTTGCTGGGCAGATGAGAAGGATCCATTGCCAGCCAGCTGTTCTCGTTGATAGGCATGTTGACTGTTCCCATAATGGTCTTGGGAAGCGAGGTCATTGCTCCCGCCTTAAATGCCACAAAGTCAATGGGATTTGCTCCCGGTTGCTTGTGACAGGCGATGCAAGCTACGCCCGTGTGGGTCGAGTTGTCATAGGATGACACAGTATCGCCCTGCGGATAGTGACAGACAGCGGCACAAAACCAGTAGGTCGTTGTTATTGTGACACCGAGGGCAACAATCAGCATCAGACAGGTTAAAAGGGTACCCGTCCAAATTATTGCTCTTGCCCTTGTCCGCTTGTTCTTAAAGGCACTTACAATTGCACGAATCAGTTTCATTTCTTCCCCATATCGTAGGTTCCCCAACAACGACTACTCTTGCGCATAAACACTACGCATCATACTTGCAAGCATACTGCAAACGTCTGTGTCAGGACACACCAACACGCCTCTGTCCAAAACATATTGTAGACAAGTTTACTAGACATTGTGGAGCGGAACAACATAAATTCATCACATTTTTGCCCAGTTTATCACCTTAGTCTGTATAATTGCACAAACTTCCACCTTGTTGGCAGGCACGATTGACCAGATTAGGCACAAACTACCAAAGGAGCGACCTCTGTGAAACTGAAGGATATCCACCAGCTAGCTATCAAAATGGGCATGCAAAATGACCCGCGCGACAAAAAAGCCGTTGCGCGAACCCTGCAGCTGGCACAGAAAGAATTTGATGCCTTAAGCGATGATAAAAAGGCGGAGTTTGACCAAGAGAAACTAACAAATCCCTATAGTGACGCGCGTATTTTGGCGGGCGACGAGAATCGCGAAATCAAGGGTCTGCTTGCTGGTGTTGACATGGAAGTCGGTGAAGTCCTGCTTGCCGACCGTCTGCGAGAGGCGGGTAAACCCATTGATTTGGTCCTCTCTCACCATCCCGAAGGTAAAGCTTTGACTGGTCTTTCTGATGTCATGAAGCTACAAGAGGACATT
>WREJ01000039.1 GCA_009779395.1 Coriobacteriia bacterium | reverse complement strand
TACCTCACTTAGTCATAAGTTTACAGGTTAAATGGTACTACTTCACTAACCGAAAAATTGTAGCAGCTATGGTCGCACTTCCTCAAAATGTTCATGATTTGGTGAAATTGCTCCCAATTAGGGACAGTCTGCCCAGGGGATCAACTCAAGCGGATCTGTCACTAATGCTCCTGAACGGGCAAAAGGCAGCGGCATGGGCTCGAGGCGTGTACCCAGATCGGTAATCTCGCTGCCGATGTCATAGACCATGCTTCGTGCCTGTATCAGCGCATCTTCGGTGTCGATGCCAGCGATAAAACCTATGATTGTTGGACCGGCTCCCGATAAAGTGACGGCACTTGCACCGGCGCGCATCAGGATTTCTTTGACGGGATAGTAGTCTTTGACCACCGGCAGACGATAGGGATGGTGCAGCCGGTCGTGCATGGCGTGGGGCAGCAGGTCGGGACGGCTTGACACCAAAGCAGCGGCAACAAGTCCTGCGTGCGACAGATTAAAAGCAGCGTCGTCGTGGCTGACCGTGCTTGGCAGCAGACCACGCGAATAGCTGGTCGCAAGCGAGGTCGTCGAGGGCACCACAATGGCAGCAATAGGACACAGCAGGTCAAAACGCTCGCAGTTAATGGCAGCAACTTCGTCGTCATCTTTCCAGCAAATGGTAAAGCCACCCATCAGCGCAGGCGCGATGTTGTCGGGATGACCCTCAAGGCGCGAGAGTATGCCCAAAAGTTCATTGTCAAGCAGAGCAAAGGTGGGGTCTTGTTCTTCGAGCAAACGACGAGCAAGAACGCCGCCGCCAACTAATGCCGAAGAGGAAGAGCCGAGTCCACTACCCAGAGGTACCTTGTTTTCACAATGTATCGCAGCCTTTAGGTCGGGCTTTCCAACGTGGGCAAAAACCTCGCGCATGGCAACGATGACCAAATTGCCCTCATCCCGCGAGAGTGTTGCTGCTCCCTCGCCCGTAATGTCAACTGACCACTGGTCTGCTAACTCTGCGTGAAAATCATTACGCAGCTCTAATGCCAGACCAAAACTGTCGTATCCAGGACCTAGGTTAGCCGTTGTTGCCGGAACACTTGCAGAAAAACGTGCCATGGTGACTACCTGCTAATCTAGGTCTTCGACGCGCAGCATCGAGGCGACCTCGCCCACAACATCTAGATTGATGATGTCGGCAAGAACTGACTGCATGTCTGCTTCGATAGTTTTGTGGGTGACAAAGATAAACTCTGCCATGCCTTTTTGCGCACAGCCGCGCTGCTTCAGTGACTGCAGTGACACATTATAGCGCGCAAAGACCTTGCCCACTTGTTCGATGACACCTGCTTTGTCGGCAAGTAATAGACGCACGTAGTAGCGTGTTTCTAGCACGTCAAGGGGCAAAATAGGCAGATTGTCGGTGCAGGTACAACCGATGACCTTGTTGCCTGACTGCAGCGCACGCGCAGCCTCGACCAGGTCACCAACAACAGCACTTGCTGCGGCTCCTGCTCCTGCTCCCTCGCCAAAAAACATCAGGTCACCAACAAAATCACCAGTCAGATAGACGGCGTTATAAACACCATCAACCGATGCCAGCTGGTGGTCAGCAGGAATCATGGTCGGATGCACGCGCACGTCAATGCCATGGGCATGCTTGCGCGCAATAGCAAGCAATTTGACCGCGTAGCCAATCTCGCGGGCATACTCGATGTCAGTTGGTGCCAGCTTGCGAATGCCCTCTGCTGGTACATCTGCCAAAGTCACGCGCGAGTTAAAAGCAAGGGACGCCAGAATCGCGATTTTTGCCGCCGCGTCCAGACCATCAACATCAGCAGAAGGGTCAGCCTCGGCGTAGCCCAGGTCTTGCGCCTCGACCAAAGCCTCATCAAAACTCAGGCCTGCTTCTGTCATGCGCGACAGCATATAGTTGGTCGTACCGTTAACAATGCCCAAAACACTGAGGATTTCGTTACCCGTCAGACTGTGAGTGAGTGGCTCCAGCACCGGAATTCCCCCGCCGACTGACGCCTCAAAGCGCAGATCAACACCTTTGGCATCGGCAGCCTCAAAAAGCTCTGCCCCATGTGAAGCAAGCAGTGCTTTGTTTGCGGTGATGACAGGTTTTCCGGCAGCTATTGCTGCATGGACTAACTCTCGCGCAATACCAATGCCACCAATCAGCTCGACAACAATATCAACCGAGGGGTCATTTACCACGTCAAAAGCATCGGTCGTAGCCTGCTGCGACGTCAAGCCCAGCTGCGCAAAACGTTCTGTGTTCAGATCGGCTGCGCGCGTCACCACCAGGTCAACGCCCGCATGGTCGCGCATTTTGTCTTTGTGGCGATTGATGATGTCGATAACGCCGCCACCAACCGTACCCAGACCCAAAATACCTACGCCAATTGTCTTCATAGTACTACCCTCTCGCGCTTAAAATGTATTGCACGGATAAAATTTTACCGCACCAACTGCAAAAAGCCTAAATTGGCAGAGTCCGTCCAGCGCACCCGGTGCAAATATCAGGCATTATCTTTCTCGACAATTAGTAGTCGCTTGCAGCTGGGGCAACTCTGTATCCCGTCGCTAATTTCCATCTCTGCCTGTTTCGCAGCAGGCAACATAACAGAACACGCCAGACATTTGCCCTCGCTGTAGCGTGCCACACCAATGCCGTTTTTGCTGTCGCGAATCTTCTCGTAGCGCGTCAAAGTCGCTGGCACTACCTGAACTAGCAGGCTTTCGCGTTCTTGCTGCAAACGTGCCGCAGCAGTCTGCAACTTTTGATAGTACTCTTTGTAGGCAGCTAGCTCGTTTGCTTCGATGTCTTGCAGCTGCTGCACTTTAGTGGCGGTATCCTCGGCTGCACGCGCAAGGTCAGAGCGTTTTTCCATCAGCTGCAGCGCACTGTTCTCGCATTTTTCCTTCTGCTTTAGCAGAGCTTCTAGTTCTTTGGACAGGTTACTGACAGCGCGGTGATCGCTTGACTGCTGCAGCGTTGCCTGATGGATCTTCATGCGCTGGTCGTAGCTTTCCGCCTCGTCTTGCAAGGTGGCAATTTGCTGCTTTAAGTCAGCATCTGCCGCAGCGATTGCCGCTAAGCGCTGCTTACCTTCGGCGATTTTTGCGCGAGTTTTGGCAATGCGCTGTTTATGCGGAGCTTTGTCCAGTCTTTCGGCAATTTGCGCGCACTTCAGGTCGATGTCCTGTATGGCCAACAGGCTTTTTTCTTCTGTCGTCAAAGACATTGCTGGCTCCTTTTCATCGACCCATCCTCATCTGTTAGTGTGCCTGCACGACTAGTCATCTGCATGCGGGTCAAAGTTGGGGTCAGCCGACTTTATTTCGCCCGAGAGCGGAGTCCGTCCATTCTTGGTCAGGTAGTCATCAACCGCCAACTTTAGTCCGTCTGTCGCCAAAATCGAACAGTGCATCTTTGCCGAGGGCAAGCCACCCAGCTCATCAGCGACTTGCTGTTTGGTCAGCGTGGCTGCCTGCTGTATAGACTTTCCCTTGACCAGTTCTGTCACAATCGAAGACGTCGCAATTGCTGCCCCACAACCCAGCGTCTGAAACTTAGCGTCCGTGATGTGGTCGTCTGCGTCGACGCTGATGGAAATCTTCATAATGTCTCCACAAGTGATGTTGCCCACCTCACCCACACCGTCGGCGTCAGCAATCACGCCAACATTGCGCGGATTATTAAAGTGGTCCATCACTTTTTCGCTGTAAATCATCTAAACACCCGCGTCTTTCTGACCACCCGTGTTCTTTGGCGCGTGCTGTGCACTCGCCCGACCAAAATAACGTTCATATACCGGCGACATCGCGCGCAGCTTTTCAACAATGGGGACAAGTGCGTCGGCAAAAGCATCGACATCAGCGGCTGTTGTCTGTCTGCCTAGCGAAACACGTAGCGAGCCGTGCGCGATCTCTTGCGGCACCCCAATCGAGAGCAAAACATGACTTGCAGCAAGGGATCCCGAACTACAGGCAGACCCCGTCGAGACAGCAAATCCCTGGTTATCCAGCTGCAGCAGCATCGATTCGCCTTCGACGCCTTTAATCAGCAGCGGTGCGATGCCAGGAATGCGCGCACCCTCGCTGACCGTTGCCTGCGTGTTTTCTAGGCTGCTGGTCACACGCGCAATCAAGTGGTCGCGCAAATCTGCCAGACGCAGCGCCTCGCTGTCCCTTTCTGCTAGGGATAGCTGGACAGCCTCTGCAAAGCCAACGGCAGCAGCAACGTTTTGCGTGCCACTGCGCCTTTTGCTTTCTTGCCCGCCGCCTTTGATAAGGGCATCAAAGCCAATGCCACGCCGCAGATACAGCGCGCCAATACCCTTGGGACCGTAAATCTTGTGCGCAGAAAAAGACGCGAGGTCAACACCCAGATCTTGCACGTCAAAAGCTACCTTGCCCAGCGACTGGACAGCGTCAGTATGAAAGAGGGCGCCGCAAGAATGGACGCACTCTGCCAACTGTTTAAGGTCATTAATCGTGCCAATCTCGTTATTGCTGTGCATGATAGAGACGATTTTTGTGTCCTCGCGCAGAGTTTTTGCCAGGTCTTCTGGATGAATACGACCATCTGCGCGTGGTTGTACCAGAGTAATGTCGTAACCCTGCTTGCCCAGCCATTTGACCAGCTCAAGAACGGCAGGGTGTTCATAGGCGCTTGTGACCAGATGACCGCCATCAGGGGCGATGCGGCGCAAAACGCTGATAAAGGCAGCGTTGTCTGCCTCGGTGCCACCAGAGGTAAAAATGATTTCTGCGGGATGAGCAGCACCAATAGCTGTGGCGATGGTTTCACGCGCGGCTTCCAGAGCGTGATAGGCGTCGCGACCCGCTGCGTACAGACTGTTGGCATTGCCAAAATGCGTCGAAAAATAAGGTAGCATCGCTTCAAGCACGCGCGCATCGACTGGCGTTGTCGCCGCATAGTCCAGGTAGGTCACCAAGGCACTTCCTTTCAGGGTAAAGAACAGCTTTTCATTGTAGCATTTGTATGGTACGATGCTAAGGCTTAACTTCGTACCCCCACCCCCACAGGGTCGTTAAGTGCCGTGACTTACGAATTTGGAGAGGAACCAGATAAGTGGCGAACATTAAAAGCCAAAAGAAGCGCATCAAGACCAACGAAAAAGCACGTCTGCGTAACCGGGCGGTCAAGTCAGCCCTGCGCACCGAGACGAAAAAAGTTCATACAGCAATCGAGGCTGGCGACCGCGACGGTGCAATCGCTGCAGCATTAGTTGCCTGTAAAGCACTTGACGTTGCTACCTCAAAGGGTGTTCTGCACAAAAATCAGGCAGCGAACCGCAAATCGGGCCTGATGAAAGCAGCAAATGCTGTTGCTGCAAAGTAATACGCTTGCAGCTAGCTAGTAAGTTCCAGGCTGGTAAGTTCCAGCAACCACCGAACTAAAGCGAGTCTGCCCAACTGGGGCGGGCTCGTTTTCAGTATGTATTCGACTTCTGCAAGGTTGCGCAGACCCTCACGCAAGTCAGCGACCTCAAAACGACCTGCCTGCCCCATGATTCGCTGCGCCAACCAGGGCGCGATACTGCGACTTTTGCCACTTTTCGAGACTGATGGCTGACTGTTCAGCTGCCGCATCAGCGCGTCAGCACCAACCTGTCCCCGCTCGATTAGCACCCGCGCAGTTAGTAGCTCGCGCAGCTTGCTCGCTGAAAGAAAGACAATCAGGTAATGGACGGACTCTCCCTCTGTTACGGTCAGGCGGTGGAGTATGTCCAGCGCACGCGCCGCGTCTTTGGCAGCAAGCGCGTCGGTGAACTCCCAGGCTTTGACTTCTGCTGTTTCGCTGATGAGTTCGGTGACTTCGCGCTGGGTCAGAGCTGTGAGCGTAGGACTGTCGGCACCGTCACCTGTAGAACTGCTGTCAGCCGCGTCTTTGGTCGGGGTCG
This sequence comes from Coriobacteriia bacterium, assembly GCA_009779395.1. Lineage (GTDB taxonomy): Bacteria > Actinomycetota > Coriobacteriia > WRKU01 > WQUG01 > WQVN01. Next base: position 2,665 of record WREJ01000039.1, on the reverse strand, counting down.
TCGTTGCTTTGTAGGCAGCAAGCTGCTCGATGGCAGAGTTTAGGCTTGCGAGGTCATCACCAACCAGATTAATAAGGGTCGTTGCCACTGGCAAGCTCGCCTGCAGACCCGCAGACGCGCACATCAGCACAACATGCTGGGGCAAATCTGCCTTTGCGGGGGCTTTTCGGTCAATGACCAACCCCTTTTCTGCAATCGCCTTGTACAGTTTGGTCGTTTTTGCCAAACGCTGAGCCGTCAGCGCAAGAACGGTCGTTGGATTAGGGTCGCGGCAGTAATCGATAATCGCAGTTGTGCGTTCGTCCTGTGCTTTTAGCAGGTCAACGTTTTGCAGCACAACCAGACGCAGCGGCGACAGAAAAGGAAGCGTTGTTGTTGCCGCAATAAAGCTGCTGATGTCCAGGGCTTCGGCTTCAATGGTCTGCGCGTCTAGGTCAAGGTCGACTCCCTCTTCGACCATACGCTGCTTCAGACGTGCAACAGCCTGACTTCGCAGCAAATCCTGCTGAGAAATAATCAGATTCAGTGGTTCTAGGGGTGCCTTTTGCGTCATAGTTCTATTGTAACGCTGCCATCAAGGTCAGTGCGATACATCTTTAAGAAATACTCTTCGATTAGCTCGAGCGGTTCTGCGCGCGGATGCCCAAATTGGTTACCGCTGCCCACCGAAAAGATAGCAATCGCGCCTTTTTTGTCGCTGGACTGGACGCCCTCCTCCCAAATCAGCCGCTCGATCATCCTGTTGTCGAGCGATTTTTTGCTGCCGTGATGGGGGACGAGTATGATGTCAACTGTCCGAGCATGTCCATTTACTATTAGGGCCGCCTGCAATTCAGGCCGGCTGAGGGCACGGCGCAGGTGATCGGCCTCGGCGTCGCCGCTCGAAAACACAATGTCGAGGGGATTGTGGTCAATGCTCTCGCAGGCGGTGTCAACAATGAGCTTTGTCAGCGAAGTATCGTTGCTGCTAGGACAGCTGACCGGCTGGTAGGGCCAAATGAAGCGGATTTCCAGATAATCGAGAACAACGGTGTCGCCGGCAAGTGCCCCCAGCACAGGCGCGTTAACGCGCTGGGCAATATCACGATAGACGGGAGAGTCTTCTGCGCCAGCCGCAACGATAATCTGCCGCACCCCATACGAGGCGTCCAGTACCTGCGCCCCACGCGCGTGGTCGGCGTGGTCGTGGGTGAAAATCAGCGTGTCGATGCGGCGAATACGCTGCTCCCTTAGTTGTTCGCGCAGCACAGCGGGGCTCGGACCAGCATCGACTAAAACGGTATGTGCTCCGTCACGCACCAGCAGCGCGTCACCCTGCCCCACGTCAAGTACCGTGATGCTTTTGACGCCGCGCGCTTGCTCGAAAGCAACACCCAGCTGTGTAGCGGTACCAAACAGCAGCAGCACACAGGCAGCAGCAGCGAGAGTGCGCAGCAGTGCCTGCTTGTTGGGACGCGGCCACCACAGCCACAGTGCCACGATGCTGCCCAAAAACACGCAGAGCGCAAGAGTCGAGAAACCGCCCATGGGCATACTCGCCCAGGACAGACTGGCAACTGCCTTGACGGCACTACCCAAAAGCTGTGAATACCACAGGCATATCTGCAGCAACACCGTTCCCAGCGGCGGCAGAACAACAGCGAGCGCATTGGCTATCAAACTAAGTCCAAGCATCGCACAGAGAGCAGGACCAAACACCAGATTTGCGAGCGGTCCTACTATGGGGAAAATCCCAAAGGCTTCCAGGGTCAGCGGCAAGGTAGCTGTCGAGGCGACCACGCTAAGGGCAAAGCCGCCCGTCACCCCCTTTAGTCGGTGACGATAGGGCACCGGCAGCAGACAAGTCACCCACTGCTGCAGATAGCGCGAAAAGACCACAATAGCTGCCACCGAACCAAAGGACAGCAAAAAGCCCAGAGAAACTGCCATCAAGGGGTCAAGCATCAGCATCAGAAGTCCCGCCAAAGCAAGCGAGCTCAGCACACAAATTCGCCGTTTTAGCACATACACCAGCAGCGCAAATGCCAGCATCACGCAAGAACGAATACTACCCGGCGCAAAACCGGTAAAAAACACGTAGCAGGCACAGACCGCCAGTGTAATGCTGCCCGAAGCAAGCCGCGTCAGCCGCGTTTTACTAAGGGCAAAGAAGAGGAGTGCGCCCAAAAGCCCTAAATGGGTGCCACTGACCGCCAAAAAGTGCGCGAGGCCGGTACGCTGCAGCGCACCCTCAAGTGGCGTTTCTTTCAGTTCGCGCCGATCCCCAAAGGTCATGCCAGTCAGCAGTCCAAAAGCCTCGTTGTGATTATCGCTGCTGGGTGCAGCCGCGTCTTCGCTTGCAGCAGCAGCCGAGCCAGCGGCAACAGCACGCAACCTCTCTTGCATCTGAAAACGCAGCTGCCACAGCCAGCCCAGCGGGTCACTTTGGTAGTGCACATCGCTAAGCGACTGTACCGTAAAGGTCGCACTCAGCCCCTTGTCAAAGCGATGTTGCTGACGCGCCTCAAAGGGAATCGCCTGCATGATGCCACTTACACGTGCACTCTGTCCTAGTTCGAGTACGTCCATGTCGCGGCCGTAACGTAGCTCGATGCGCTGTCCCTGGTGCTTGCCCTCGCGGATGACGACCTCACCTGTTGCGCCAAACTTGCCATCGCGCGGGTCG
>WREJ01000038.1 GCA_009779395.1 Coriobacteriia bacterium | reverse complement strand
TTCGAGAAGCTCGGTCCTGCTTTTATCAAGCTGGGACAGCTTATCTCGATTCGACCTGACATGTTCCCCCCGCAGTATGTGTTTGAAATGGAAGATTTGCGCGATTCGGTAACTCCGACACCTTTTGAGGACATGAAGGCAGTTATTGAAACTGACTTTGGACATTCCTTGGACGAACTTTTTGATGAGTTTGACCCAGATCCCGTTGGTTCTGCTTCAATCGCACAGGTCTATAAGGCACGATTGAAAAATGACTATGAGCCCGTTATTGGCGAGACGATGCCCGCAGGCACAGAGCTTGCACTGAAAGTTATTCGTCCTGGCTCACTAGAAAAAATTAGAGCTGACATTGCTGTCATAACGCCGATTGTGAATTTCATTCACAAGTTCAAGCCCCTGAAGCGCTTTAATACGCCACAGTTGCTGAAAGAGTTTGCCGAATCTATTACTTCGGAGTGTGACCTGCGCATTGAGGGACGTACCTCTGATAGGTTTGCCTTCGATTTCAGAGATGACCCCTATGTGATGACGCCCACGATTGTGTGGCCGCTGACCAGCCGCAATGTGCTCACGATGCAGTTTGTGCATGGCTGGCACTTAGACCAGTCAGACGAAGCTACGGCAGCAGGTGTGGATGCGCGCTTCCTCGCTATTTACGGTGCTGACGTGTTTATGAAGCAAGTTATGGTCTTGGGTCGCTTTCATGCAGACATGCACCAGTCGAACCTGCTGCTGACCCCTGACGGCAAAATCTGCTACATCGACTTTGGCATCATGGGAGACGTTTACGAGGATCACAAAGAAGCAATTGCGCAAATACTTGCTGCGACAGTGTACGCAGATGCCAAACGCGCCATTTTGTATTCGGCAGATATTGGTCTGGTCGTAGGTGACGAAGAGCGTGATGAAGTCATTGGCAAGGTGAGTGCCTTGATGAAGCGCACCTTTAGCAAAACCCCCCGTGATGTGCGCGGATTTGCGATTGGCTTTTTGTCGATTCTAAACGAGCAAAAGGTAGTTGTGCCCCGTGGCTTTGGACTACTGATAAAAGCTTTGGTGGTTGTGGAAGGCTGTGCGCAGACAGTGTATGACGACATTGACATCGTTGAGGCTGCCGAAAAGTTCACCACTGAATTGGTGCTCAAGCACATGATGCGCCCCGCAAGGCTCTACAAAAAGATTCCCCTGGCAATAGACGCTGCCATAGCAGAGCTTATAGGCTAGGCAAGGTTTTATGAGGCAGAGTACGTCCAGTAATGGACGTGCTCTGCCAACACATCACAACAGCGGCGAAAGGGGGACAGACATGAAAGACATTCAGCCAGAATATAGCAGCTTTGATGTGTTAGATGAGGAAGTATTCCAGTCAGTCAAGCAGCAGAAAAGCGACCCCGTAGTCCGGGCAAACAATCGCCGTGCGCTGGGGATTCATTTCGCTTTGTCAGTGGCTGGTCTTGTTGCGGCGATGGTACTTCAGAGTATTATGAGCACTGTGTTCCTCCTGCTTTCTGCAGATGGCAGCTTTTCTTCAGATGACATGTTGGTTGTCCCTGTGGCGATTATTGGGGGTTCGCTTATTTATGTTCTTTGTGGTTATCTATTTCTAAAGCCCACCAAAGAAAAGGCATGGCGTTCCGTTTCTTGGCTTGCGACAATGACAATCGCTTCTGGAGCATTTGCGGCGATGAGCGGGGCATTTCTCTGGCTTGCAGAACTACTCAATTTGGGTATTGGCGAAATGGTGCAAAATGTATTTGCCATACCAATCGCTCTGCAAATGTTTTTTAACACCATGGCATTTGGAGTGGTGGTTACTTTTAGCTATTTGCCACTACCTAATGTTGTGGTAGCGCTGCTCTGTATCGTAATAATTCCAGTTCTGCCACCAGGACTGCTTTACGCAGGCCTCCGCCTAAAAATGCGGCGACAGGGAAATGCTGACAGTGTGCTAGAATGACCTTAATTGTTTCCACTGAAGGGTCTTTATGAAGCAGCAAGACTTAATAGATGCTAATCGTGATGCAATCAGGGCTATTGTGTCAAAGTATGGTTGCTCGAATCCGCGTGTCTTTGGTTCTGTTGCGCACGGCAGTGCTGGCGTGCAAAGTGACATTGACTTTGTGATTGATGCAGGTGAAGACACCAGCCTGTTTGACTTAAGTGGTATTTATTATGAGCTTGAGCAGATGTTGCCGGTTGGCATAGATTTAGTCACCTCGCGCCAGGTACCTCAAGAAGCCAAAGATAGCGTACTGGGAAGTGCGATACCCGTATGAGAACTACCTCTGACTATCTTGATCACGTTGTTGCTGCTGCTGACAAGATAGCAGAATATGTAGCTGGCTTTGATTGTGATTCTTTTTCTGCTGACAACAAGACTCAAGATGCCGTGATTCGCCAAATTGAAATTATTGGAGAAGCGGGGAAGTACACCCTTGAATCATGTGCAACTTTTGCAGCGGATTACCCAGATATCGCACGCGAATTTCAAGCTGCAAAGGGAATGAGAAATGTTCTGGCGCATGGTTATTTTGGTGTTGACGTGCGCATAGTTTGGAATACTGCAACCAAAAACATCCCCGAGCTTCGGGATGCCATCATAGGGCTGATGTAGGTGAGTGGGTGGTATTAACCGCCTTCACTTTGGCAGCTGTAGCCTTCGCTGACGCTTTTTAGGTAGGGTAGTTCCCGTTTGTAGTTGGCTTTCATGCTGTTTTGCCAGAAGAATTCTCCGGTAAATATCAGCTTGTACAGCCACTTTTCAAAGATTAGTGCGCGCACAAGCCGGCGGAGTGAATAGATTGTTCCCAGTGCTGTGATGAGTTCTTGCTGCAGGTCGTAGGGAGAAATCATACTGGGGTAGTGCACGACATTTCCGTCGTATTTTTTCCAGTCGCTGTGGATGAGTCTGTCCTTGTTTGCATCATACGCCGGTGTCGAGGGCGTAAAGTACATGGACTGGATAAGTACTCCCTTTATCCGGTGCCTGATGACAAAGTCAGCGATTTTTTGCCCGACTCCCTTTGTGTGGTTATCAGCACCAAGGATAAACAGACCGCGAACCTCGAGCCCATGCTTTTGGGTGTTTTCAATTGCCTGGACAACCTCGTCATAACTACACTTTTTATTGAACTGCTCGAAAGAGTCATCTTCTAAAAACTCGATACCAAAAACCAACTCGACAAAGCCAGCTTGCTTTAGCAGCCCCAAGATTTCGTCGTCAAAGCCAATCTCGTAGCGTGCCTGGGTGCTAAAGGGAGCGTTGATGTCGCTGTCAATCAAGGCTTGTAAGACAGAGATAGCCCATTTTCTGTCAGCAAAAAAGTTGTCGTCAGTCAGCCACACTATTTTGTTCATGCGGGGAATCAGACCCAGAAAACGCCGATTGTGAAAGGCAATTGTCTGGCGAATGTCTGTGATGACAGCCTGGGGACTGCGCGTTCGGATGCCTCTGCCCAGATGAACGATGATTGCGCAGTAGTCGCAGTTGTGCGGACAGCCGCGCGAGGCATGAACCTGCGCCCACACCGTATTGAGCCGCGCCATTTTGTCATAGCGATACAGCAGATTATAGTCAGGCGAGACGTCAATGTCTGCTGGTGCTGTGCGCTCACCGGTATGGACAAGCTCCCCCTTTTGCTTGTAAACGACACCAGGAAAGTCAATCGCTGCACCATCACTGACCGCCTGAATAAAGTCGATGACCGATTCGTCGCCTTCGCCTAGCAAGACGTAGTCACAGTGCTGGGCAGCCTCGGGGTAGTTGAGCGAGGCGTGCATCCCTCCTAGCACCACCAGGGCATCAGAGTTTGCCTTGATGTGTTGGGCAAGCTGGTAACCGCGCTGTGCGTTAAAGGTAAAGATGCCAATAAAGACGATGTCTGCGTCCAGAACGTCGCTCCAGTCGATTGTTGCCACCGATTCGCTGTACATCAGCGTGTCGTCGACAATGCGCTGGGCAATGGTCGCCACCATAAGGGTCCCAATGGCAGGATTTCTAAGGTACTTGCCATTGGTAAAAAAGTTCCGTAACGCCCTACGGTACGGCGGATTGCTGGGCTCTATAAAGCGTACTTTACTGACCAAGGAAACCCTATTCGTCTGTGTATTTTAATCGTCGGCTTTTGATGCCTCGATTATTTTTGTCTGCAAATCACCAGGTACTTGCTCGTAGCCTTCTAGCTTGATCTTGTAGTTGCCTGTTCCCGCAGAGAGGCTGCGCAAATGAATAGTGTAGTTCACGACCTCTGCGTAGGGGGCTACGGCTTTGATGGTCTGCCAGCCGGGGTCGGGGGCGTCCATGCCCATGACGCGACCGCGCAGTCCGGGCAAGTCTCCCATGATGGCACCGGTGTATTCTTCGGGTACTGTTATTTCGAGTTCGGCCATGGGCTCTAAAATAACGGGATTTGCTAGCTCGGCTGCTGCCTTAAAGCCAATACGTGCTGCCGTTCTAAAGGCCATTTCGTTCGAGTCTACGCTGTGATAGCTGCCGTCATACACAGCTACCTTGACATCAACAACGGGATAGCCAGCGATAACGCCATGCTCCATGGTTTCGATGATGCCCTTGTCGACTGCAGGGATAAACTGACGGGGAATCTTGCCGCCAACAATCTCATCCAAAAACTCATAGCCACCGTCGGGATTTGGTTCTAGTCGCAGCCAACAGTCGGCGAACTGACCGCTGCCGCCACTCTGCTTTTTGTGGCGACCCTGTGCTTGGGCAACTTTGCGAATGGTCTCGCGATAGGGAATACGCAAAGGCAGCAGTTCTGCCTCGACGTTATAGCGTGATTTCAGTTTGTTCAGCAGTACGTCAATTGCCGTGTCGCCCAGCGCGCTAATGACGGTCTGGCGTGTTTCTTCGTCACGGCGCATGGACAGAGAGGGGTCCTCGTCCACTACTGATTTCAAAACACTGCCCAACTTGTCTTCGTCAGCCTTTGTCTTGGCAACAATGGCGACCGGATACAGGGGTTCTGGCAGGGGCATGGGCGCGTACTGCACCTTGCCGCTGCTCGAAAGCGTGTCGTTGGTCAGTGTCTCGCCTAGTTTAGGGATGACAACAATATCGCCTGCTACGACTGTTCCTTCGACGGGCTTGCTGTCCTTGCCAATCATACGCAAAATATGGGGAGCACGTTCCTTTTTGCCCGTGCGTCCATTGATGATTTCAGCACCGGGTGCAATAGACCCACTAAAGACCTTGACAAAAGACAGACGGCCAACATAAGGGTCAGAGAGGGTCTTAAAGACCTGACCAGTGAACTCGTCGAACTGGTCAAAATCGGCGCTTCCGCCACCAAGCAGTTCGATGGGGGCATGCTTTGATGGATAGGGGAAGAATGCTGCGATTTCGTCCAGAAGTCCACTGATTCCTACCATGTTTATCGCTGAACCAGCAAAAACGGGCACAACTTTGCGACCAGCAATTGCCAGTGCCAAAACACGCTCGAGTTCTTCTTGGGTGATGGCTTCGCCGTCCAAAAACTTCATCATCAGGTCGTCGTCGGCTTCTACGGTGCGGTCACACAGTAAATCGCGTGCTGCTTCTACCTGGTCGGCAAGTTCTGCGGGGATGTCAGTGCGCTCGGAATTGCCGTCTTTACTGAGGTATGCCTGCATACGAATGATGTTGACGACACCATGAAAGTCAGCTTCTTTGCCGATGGGTATCTGTACTGGACAGAGGGTTTCTCCGTATTTTGCACGCATGGCGGCAAGTGTTTGGTCAAAGTCAGCGCGTTCTTTGTCAAGCGAGTTGATAATAATCGCGCGCGGGATTTCCATTTCTTCTGCGATGCGCCACAGGCGATCGGTCAAAACCTGGGGGCCGCTGACGGCATCAACTACAAACAGAGCGATTTCAGAGGCGTACATGCCTGCCACGGCGTCTCCGATAAAGTCGGCATAGCCGGGCGTGTCGATAAAGTTGATACGCTTACCCTTGTGTTCAACGGGTGCGGTTGACAGATTGATGGTGTAGCGGTTGACCTCGTCGGGGTCATAATCAAGATTTGACTGCCCGGTGGCTACTGAACCCAGGCGGCCGGTTGCTTTTTTGCGAAACAGTAGTGCTTCTGCAAGTGAGGTTTTGCCCGCACCGTCGTGTCCCACCAATGCGACGTTGCGGATGTCTTTCATGCCAGTCATTAGATATCCCCTTACCTTTTAGCCGAGCTTTACCATTTCAGTATACAATAACAATAGGGTATTACCAGTCATTGTCAGTACCGAGAAATGCGTGAGGAAACCAAATTGAACACGGACAAGTTTAGCGAGGCTCAAGAACAGTACCAGGCAGGTGATTACCGCAAGTCAGCACGCTTGTTCCTTGATGCCGTCGAAAAGGGGACTCCCATAGGAAACGGGCCTGCCTATCACATGGCGGGTAACTCGTTCATGCGCCTAAAACGCTACTCTGACGCAGCAGTTGTGTTCGAGCATGCTTTGCGTGACGATACCTATCAGCGGCGTGGTGCTGTCGAGGCTAATCTGGCAAATGCCTACATTCAAACAGGTGACTATGACAGTGCCGTTGCCCACTACGAGGCGGCACTTACTCTAGAAGACGCTGCCAATGCTCACAAGTTTTATCAGGGTATTGCGCAAGCCTACATGCAGCAGGAAAAATTTGAACTGGCAGCCATCGCCTACAAGCACGCAGCCCTTGACAAAAGCAATCCCACGCCGGGCAAATCGCTGCTTAACCTAGGACTTGCGATGATGGCAAGTGGCAACCCCAAGGGTGCCATCGAGGCCTATCAGGCAGCACTTACCAGTCCCGACTATCGAAACAAAGGGCGCGCGCTTGCTAACAAGGGTATTGCCCAGCATGCCTTGGGGCTGTGGTCAGATGCAGTGAGCAGTTTGGCAGAGGCAAAAGCCCAGCCAGGTTACATCGAATCAGAGTTGGCACAGCAAACACTGGCTGACGCGCAGCATCGTATTGCGATTGAACAGCAGGTAGCACTAGCTGACCAGGCTATCGAAGGTACGCATGCTCCTGATCCGCTTGATATGAATCAGGCTGCTGCTGCACAGGCGGCGATGGCGCAGAGTGCTGGACAGACTCCTCCAATGCAACTGCCAGCCGATGCTGCTGCTTACGGCGAAGGACAGGCGGCAGCGTACGGGTGGACGGCGGCACCTGGTGCAGATTTGTATCCACAGCGCGAGGTCAAGGTGGGCAATGCACAAGACGTCGAGCGTTTCTTTTCGCGCAGTGAAAAAGAAGTGGCGCGGCAGGGACGCGAAAAGCAAAAGCAAAAGCGGGGACGCTTTTTTGTGTTTAAGATTGTCAGCATTGTTGTGCTGATTGTTGGATTATTGGCTGGTGGCGTGGCTGCCCTGTACTTTACGGGACAGGGTTATCCTTCGGCAGAGACAACTGTTAGCAGTCTGCTGCGCGGATACGCTGCTGGTCGTTCGATTTCTGAATACTGGACCTTTGACATGCAGGCAAATATCGAAAGCAAGATGGTCGTTGTTCCCATTCCTGTCGATTACACCATCGAAGCAGTGAATTTGGGTGCGCAACAGTCTACGGTCAGCGCAAGCATTCATACCGCTGGGGAAGAAACTTTAATCTTTACCTTTGGATTGGTGCGCGAAGGTATAGGCTGGAAGGTGAACGAGATTGTCATGGAGGGTCTTGACGGACCCAGTTCGCTCGCAGACCCCCACGGTGATTTCTTGCTGAACGAAGATGGCTCGCTGCTGCCAGAAGATTTTGGGGCAGAGTAGCACAGAAGCGAACAAAAGCGAGAGGATGTACACAGCGTGGCGTATGAACACAGTTTTTTGATGATTAAACCAGATGCCGTTGCTGCGGGAAAGATTGGCCGCATCGTCAGTCGTCTCGAGGACACGGGACTTAAAATCGAGCGCATGGAGCTAGCGCAGCTGACCTTTGAGCAAGCTGCGGCAAATTATGCAGAGCATGAGGGCAAACCATTTTATGACAGCTTGATTGCCTATATTGTGTCGGGTCCTGTCGTCAAAATGGTCGTAGCTGGCGAAGGTGCTGTGGCAGCCTGCCGCAAACTGATGGGTGCAACTGACCCCGCACAGGCAGCACCGGGGACCATTCGGGGCGATTTTGGCTTGACAGTAGATGCCAATGTGATGCATGGTTCAGACTCCCTTGCCTCGGCTGAACGCGAAATCACTCTGTTCTTTGACTAAGATGTAATCTGTCCCCATTGAAGTAGTGAGGGTAGTACGACGAAGTGATATATAAAGTCATCGAAAAAGAGACGCTGCAAGACCTGTTTGTGGGCTTGCAGGCAAGTTATGATGAGGTAGTGGGACCACAAGAGCGTGGTCCTGCTTTTGTCTTTGATAAGCTGGCGAATTTTGATGACCTGCGCCTTGATTACGATACAACAATTCTGCCGCCAAAGAAGTATTTCTTAAACCCTGACGAGCGGATTTTGCGCTTTAGCCGCACAACAGGGGACGTTTATGACACAGAGCCAGTCCAGATTTCGCGCGCGATTTTGGGTATGCATCCCTGTGACATCAATGCGCTATTGCTACTGGACGAAATTTTTCTGGGTGATTACCTTGATCCCTACTATCAGGCGGCGCGTAAATCGACCTTTATCATCGGGTCAAGCTGTATGCCTGGTCCTGGACACACTTGCAAGGCCTTTGGAACTGACGAGATTCATCGTGGCTTTGACCTGTTTTTGACTGATCTGGGGGATCGCTACTTTTTGTCTTGCAGTTCTGTGCCAGCCGCAGAACTTATTGACAAATATGTGGATACGCGCGAACCAACAGACGTCGATATCAGCGATTTTCAGGCGCGCACCAAACGCTTCAAAGCAGCCTTTGGCGACTTGCCAAAAATGGACCAACTCCCTCTGCTGTATGGTGCAAAATACGACGACGACGCTTTGTGGGCAGAGATTGGCGAGGACTGTTTAAGCTGCGGCGCGTGTTCGATGGTCTGCCCCGTCTGCTACTGTTTTGACGTGCGCGACAAGCTGGACGCAAGCGGCGAGACGGGTCTGCGCCACCGGGTCTGGGATTCTTGTCTGTTCAGCGAATTTGCCGAGGTCGCC
>WREJ01000037.1 GCA_009779395.1 Coriobacteriia bacterium | reverse complement strand
GGTATTGTCATCGGCAAAAAAGGTTCAGAAGTGGACGTGCTTCGCAAAGAACTCGAAGCTATTGCCAAGGTTGCTGTTGACGTAAAAATTGTCGAGATAGTGCGACCAGAACTCGACGCGAATCTGACGGCGCAGTCTGTTGCTGATCAGCTGGTGGGGCGCGTTGCCTTTCGCCGTGCGATGAGAAAAGCCGTTATCAGTGCCATGAAAAGTGGAGCACTGGGCATCCGCATTCAGTGCTCGGGTCGTCTGGGCGGTGCTGAAATGAGCCGTCGCGAGTGGTATCGCGAGGGTCGCGTGCCGCTGCACACGCTGCGCGCAAAGATTGACTATGGTTTTGCCGAGGCGAACACCACCATGGGTGTCATCGGCGTTAAAGTATGGATTTATCACGGTGAAACACTGCCGGGACAGCTGCCTCCTAATCCAGCAATCGAGGGAACACGTGCTCCGCGCTCGCCTCGAGGTGGCAACCGTCGTGACCGCGACAATCGTGGTGATAGAGGCGGGAGGAGAGGCTAATGCTGAGTCCAAAGCGAGTACGCCACCGTAAGGTGCAGCGTGGCAAGATGCGCGGACGCGCAAAGGGCGGCACGACCGTACACTTTGGTGACTATGGTCTGCAGGCTCAAGAGGCTTCGTGGATTACTAATCGCCAGATCGAGGCTGCGCGTGTTGCGATGACCCGCTACATGAAGCGTGGCGGTAAAGTCTGGATTACTATTTTTCCTGACAAGCCTATTACGAAAAAACCGGCAGAAACCCGCATGGGTTCTGGTAAGGGTAACCCCGAGGATTGGGTGGCAGTTGTCAAGCCCGGTCGCGTGATGTTTGAGTGCGCGGGCGTTACCGAAGAAGTGGCTCGTGAGGCCTTGCGTCTGGCTGGTCACAAACTGCCGATTAAGGTGAAATTTGTCGCCAGAGAAGGCGGTCCTATACACGGTCTGATGAAGGCACCTCGTGAAGTGATCGTCGAAACAGTAGAAGAAGATAGTGATGGCGACACTGCGGAAGACTCCGCCCAGGACAGTGAGGGAGGGGCATAATAATGAAACAAGCAGATGTAGTAAAACTGAAGGACGACAAGCTGAAAGAGGCACTTGCTAATGGTCGAGCAGAACTGTTCAACCTGCGCTTTCGCCTGGCAACTGGTCAGTTGGACGACACAACAAAGATTCCGGCTGTGAAAAAAGATATCGCTCGTGTTCAGACAGAGATTCGCGCCCGCGAACTTAAAGCAGAGAAGGAATTGCAATGACGACAGAGAGAAAAAGCAGGAAAGAACGCCAGGGCATAGTGGTATCGGCTGCCGGCGACAAAACCTGTGTGGTCAAGATTGAGGACCGTAAGAAGCACAAGATGTACAACAAGCTGATTATGACGAGCAAAAAGCTCCATGTCCATGACGAAGATAATGTGGCTGGCCTTGGTGACAGTGTTCGTATTATGGAGACACGTCCTGTCTCTAAATTAAAACGCTGGCGGCTAGTTGAAGTTTTGGAAAAGGCGAAGTAGGAGAGCCGCTATTATGATACAGGCAGAAACAAGATTAAAAGTTGCCGACAACAGTGGGGCGCGCAAAATCGCTTGCATCAAGGTGTTGGGCGGATCAAAACGTCGCTACGCGCGTGTTGGTGACATCATTGTCGCCTCGGTAAAGGAAGCACTTCCTGCTGGCAACGTGAAAAAAGGTGAAGTAATTCGCGCCGTTGTTGTGCGCTGCAAAAAAGAAGTACGTCGCGCGGACGGCTCGTACATTTCATTTGACGAGAACGCTGCCGTCATTATTGACGAGAACGGCAACCCGCGTGGTACCCGTATTTTTGGTCCAGTGGCCAGGGAGTTGCGCGATCGCAAGTACATGAAGATTGTCTCGCTTGCGCCGGAAGTACTGTAGGGGATGTGAGGAGACAGCCATGGCAAAAATGAGAATCAGAAGAGACGACAAAGTGGTCGTCATTGCTGGAAAAGACAAGGGTCGTGAGGGACGTGTCCTGCGCACCAACCCGACGGCAGAGCGTGTTGTTGTCGAGCGTGTTGCGGTGACTAAAAAAGCAGTACGCCCAACGCAGCGTAACCAAGCTGGCGGCTTTGTCGAGATTGAACAACCAGTACACGTAAGCAACGTCATGTTGGTGTGTACCAAGTGTGGCAAACCAACGCGGGTTTCTGCTCGTCGCAATGACAAGGGCAAGCGCGTGCGGGTTTGCAAGAAATGCGGAAAGGACATCGACTAATGGCACAGAAAACTACTGCCAAAAAAGCTGCAGCAACAGAGGTACCGCGCCTAAAGGTGAAGTACAGAGAAGAAGTTGCTCCAGAACTTGTTAAGACACTGGGTCTTGATAACGTCATGCAGATTCCGCGCCTAGAAAAGATTGTTGTCAACATGGGTGTGGGTGACGCTGTCGGCGACGCAAAGCAGCTGGATTCTGCGATTGAAGATTTGCGTACCATTACCGGTCAGCAGCCACGCGTTAATCGCGCGAAAAAGTCAATCGCTGGCTTTAAGTTGCGCGAAGGTATGCCCATTGGTGCGAAGGTAACACTGCGCGGTGACCGCATGTGGGAGTTCTTTGATCGCCTGCTTTCGACGGCTATTCCGCGTATTCGTGACTTTCGTGGTTTGTCACCGCGCAGCTTTGACGGACGCGGTAACTATTCGATGGGTGTGACTGAACAGCTAATTTTCCCCGAGGTTGACTATGACAAGGTCGACCGCACGCGGGGTATGGACATTACCTTTGTGACAACGGCAGACACCGACGAGGGAGCCCAAGCACTGCTTGCAGGATTTGGCTTCCCCTTTAAAGCAGCTTAAAGATTGGGTAGGGCAGCTACCAGCCAGGTGACTGGTCTGGACGCACTCCTCCCGCTTAAAGAAAGGACAGGCAAGTGGCAAAGAAATCGATGATCGCCAAGGCGAAGAGAGAAGCAAAGTTCTCGACTCGCCAGCACAATCGCTGTGCTCGCTGTGGGCGTCCGCGTGCGTACTATCGCAAGTTTGGACTCTGCCGCATCTGTGTGCGCGAACTGGCAAACAAGGGCGAACTCCCCGGCGTGAAAAAGGCAAGTTGGTAGCAGACCCGCACAAGGTTGCTGCTGCGCGCTGAGAGAGACAGTTTGTAAGTAGCGCAGAGGTTATGGGCTTTTGCGAACCTTAACAGACTGGACATCACGAACCATAGGTAAAACAAACAAGGAAGGACTTACGTCATCATGATGACCGACACAATCGCTGATATGCTTACGCGGATTCGCAATGCGAATTCAGCACACAAGCCTACGGCTGAAATACCTTACAGCAAAAAACTCGCTGACATCGCCTATGTGCTAAAGGATGCGGGATACATTAGAGGCTACAGCGTTGAAGCGGGCGATCCCGTTGACACTCTGGTTGTCGAGCTAAAGTACAGCAACGACAGAACGCGCGTGATTACGGGCATTCGCCGTATCAGCAAGCCAGGTCTGCGCGTGTATGCGAAAAAAGAGGATCTGCCCAGAGTATTGGGTGGACTGGGCATTGCGATTGTCTCGACATCAAGTGGTGTCATGACAGACGCCCAGGCGCGAGCAAAGGGTGTAGGCGGCGAAGTGCTTGCCTACGTCTGGTAAACGGGAAACAGGAGGAGGCAACACATGTCACGTATTGGTAAAATGCCCGTCCCGGTTCCTGCTGGTGTTGAGATCAACATCGACGGTCAGACGCTTACGGCAAAGGGTAAATTGGGAGAGTTGTCCCATACCTTCCAGCCGGCGGTTGCCCTGGAGCTGCGCGGCGAAGGCAACGACAAAGAGGTTGTTCTGACGGTAAGCGATGACAGCCGCGAAGCACGCAGCTTCCACGGTTTGTCGCGCACACTGGTCAACAACATGGTTGTTGGTGTCAGCGAGGGTTACAGTCGCACACTCGACATTGTTGGTGTAGGTTATCGTGCAACGCTGAAAGGCTCGAGCATCGAGCTAGCACTGGGCTTTAGTCATCCCGTGCTGATACAGCCACAGCCAGGCATTACTTTTGAAGTTCCTGCCAATAACAAGATTATTGTTAAGGGCATCGACAAACAGCAGGTCGGACAAGTAGCTGCTGATATTCGCAAATGGCGCAAGCCAGAGCCCTACAAGGGTAAGGGCATTCGCTACGAGGGCGAATACGTACGTCGCAAAGTTGGCAAGGCGGCAGGTTAAACGGAAAGATGAGGACGAAGAGATGACAAAGACACAAGCAAAGCGTGCGGCACTTGCTCGTCGCCAACGCCGCGTGCGCGGAAAAGTAGCGGGTACCGCTGCGCGTCCACGCCTGCGCGTCGAACGAAGCAACGCACACATTTATGCTCAGTTGATCGATGATGTTAACGCGGTGACGCTGGTGCAAGCGGCATCAAACGAAGCAGAAGTCGCGAAAAAGATTAAAGGTGCTGCGTCTAACAAAGATGCCGCAAAAATCGTTGGCGAAGTTGTTGGTACGCGCGCTACAAAGGCAGGCATTAGCGAAGTTGTCTTTGACCGTGGCGGCCACCTGTATCACGGTCGTGTCAAAGCACTAGCAGATGGCGCCCGCCAATCTGGATTGAAGTTTTAGGAAGGGATTACAGCTATGGCAAGAACTCAGGCCCCAGTTTCGGAGCTTCAAGAAAAGGTTGTGTACATCAACCGCGTGTCAAAGGTTGTTAAGGGCGGTCGTCGCTTTTCGCTGAGCGCGCTGGTTGTCGTCGGTGACGGCGATGGTCGCGTGGGCGTTGGCATGGGCAAGTCTGCCGAAGTCCCCAATGCCATCAAAAAAGGCATCGAAGACGCGAAGAAAAATATGTTTGACCTGCCCATAGTAAACGGTACCATTCCTCACGAAATTGTGGGAGAGTTTGGTGCTGGGCGCGTGCTGCTGAAACCAGCGGCACCCGGTACGGGCATCATTGCCGGCGGACCGGTACGCGCCGTCCTTGAACTGGCAGGCATCACCGATGTCTTAAGCAAGTCGCTGGGCAGTGCTAACGCGATTAACATTGTACGCGCAACAGCACAGGGCCTAAAGGACCTGCAATCAGCACAGCAGGTGGCAGCGCGCAGAGGCACAACGGTTGCTGCCCTCTATGGTGGTGCAAAGAAAAAGGCCAAGCCAGCAGCAGAAACAGTGATAGAAGAAGCAGCGGCAGAAGAAGTGCCAGCAGCTACGGATAAAGAAGCCTAAGTCGGGGGGTATCGAATATGCCAGCAAAGACAAAAAAACTGCGCATCAAGCAAGTACGCTCGACTATTGGGCGCAAGTATGACCAGGGTGCGACCATTCGCGCGCTGGGACTAAAGCGCATTAACGATGTTGTCGAACAAGAAGACAACCCGGTGATTCGCGGTATGATTTTCAAGGTAAAACACTTAGTTGAAGTTGAGGAGATCTAAGATGCAACTACACGATTTGATGCCAGCTCCTGGCTCGACAAAGCCGCGCAAGCGCGTGGGTCGCGGTCATGGATCAGGTCATGGCGGCAGGTCAGGTCGCGGGCAGGACGGTCAAGGGTCTCGTGCGGGCGGCACAAAGGGTCCTGGCTTTGAGGGTGGACAACTCCCCCTCTATCAACGCCTGCCAAAACTGGGTGGCTTTGTCAGTCATAACCGCGTAGAATACGCCGTAGTTAATGTGGCACGCCTCGATGCGCTGTTTAGTGACGGTGACCTAGTCTGCCCCGAAGCGCTTGAAAAGGCAGGGGCAGTCAAGTCTGCCTACAAGCTGCCGATTAAAATATTGGCCGACGGAGAGCTGAGCAAAAAACTGACCGTCAAGGTCGAAAAAGTGAGCGGTGCCGCACGGGCAAAAATCGAAGCTGCGGGAGGGACGGTCGAGTAATATGTTTAACGCGATTGTCAATGCGTTTAAGGTACCTGACCTACGTAAAAAGATACTCTTTACGCTGGCCATTGTTGTTCTGTATCGTATTGGTGCCCATATTCCGGCACCAGGTGTTAATGTTGCACTGATTGCAGAAACGGCGGCACAAAACGCTGCCCTGGGCTTGTTGAACCTGTTTACCGGTGGTGCGCTCGAGCGCATGTCGGTATTTGCGCTGGGCGTCATGCCCTACATTACGGCATCGATTATCATGCAGCTGCTAAAAGCAGCCATCCCTTCGCTCGAGCAAATGAACAAAGAAGAAGCAGGTCGGCGCAAGATTACCCAAATCACGCGTTACATGACTATGGGTATTGCCCTTATCGAGGCCATTGGTATGCTCTGGATTTTCCGCTCGGGTGTAGTCAACATCGAGGCGGTTCCCTGGCTGACACCAGTTATGGTTGTCGGTACGCTGCTTGTTGGTACGGCTCTTATCATGTGGATGTCAGAACTGGTTACCCAGCGAGGCATTGGTAACGGTATGTCGATGATGATCTTCTCGTCCATTGTGGCGAAGTTTATACCAACACTGATCGATGCCTTTGCGCGCAACGATCTGATGGGCAATCTGGTACTGATAGCAGTTACCATTGTCGCGCTTTTGACGGTAATCTTTGTTGTTATCTACATCGAAGAAGGGCAGCGGCGTATTCCCGTTCAGTACGCAAAACGTGTTGTTGGCAGACGTGTTTTTGGTGGGTCGGGAACCTATATTCCGCTGAAGGTTAATGGAGCAAACGTTATTCCTATGATTTTTGCCTCTGCCATTTTGACCATTCCTGCGCAGTTGGCTCAGATGATGCCGCGCGTTGACTGGCTACAAGAAGTTGCCGCCTTTACTTCGGGTCCCATGTTTAACCCCGAGATGATGGCAGTTTTGCCCTGGTACGCTGGTTGGGGTAACTGGCTAATCACCTTTATCCTGATTGTGTTCTTTGCCTATTTCTACACGGCATTGGTGTTTAATCCCATCGAGATTTCAGACAATCTGCGCAAGCAGGGTGGCTTTATTCCGGGTATTCGTCCCGGTCACAACACCACCAAGTACATCGAGCAGGTTATGAACCGCATTACTCTGCCCGGCGCGCTGTTTTTGGGTACTATTGCAGTGGGCACCTCGATACTCTTTAGTGTTACTGGCAACGGTATGATTATGCAGTTTGGTGGTACCTCGATTCTGATTATGTGTGGTGTAGCACTTGAAACCATGCGTCAGATTGAAAGCCAACTAAAAATGCGCAACTACGATGGATTCTTTAAGAAATAGAGAGGTAAGGACAAATGGCTTTTCCCGTAATAAATGAGGAACTGTGCACCGCATGTGGTGTCTGCGTTGACGACTGCCCCAGCGACTGCCTAGAACTTGAAGACACCGTAAAGTTTGTCCGCAAAGAGGACTGCACAGAATGCGATATTTGCTACGATTCATGCCCGAGTGGAGCAATTACCCTCGAGGATTAAGCTGAATCTTATAGTGTGTAATAATGCGGAGTGCGTCCAGAAATGGACGTGCTCCTCTTAATATGTAACACTCTGTTACAAATTTCTGAAACCATAGTCAAACTGGGCTATACTGTGTGGTCTAAGTAAGCTTGAACGTGTCGGCACACGCTTTATAAAAGCACGGTATCACAGAGGAGTAGTTCCATGCCAGTCAGAATTCAAGATGGATTGCCCGCCATACGCACCCTTGCCCGCGAAAACGTCTTTGTTATGACTGAGCAGCGTGCTCGTACCCAAGACATTCGTCCGCTGCGCCTGCTGGTGCTGAACCTGATGCCGACAAAAATCACGACAGAAACGCAGCTGCTGCGGGTGCTGGGCAATACTCCGCTGCAGGTCGAGGTGTCCTTTTTGCGCATGGCGTCGCATCGCTCGAAAAACACCGACCCGCAGCATCTGGATGCCTTTTACCAGACCTTTGACGAGGCTAAACAGCAGCGTTGGGACGGCTTGGTTATCACAGGCGCGCCCGTCGAGCAGATGCCTTTTGACAGTGTAAATTACTGGGATGAGTTGGTCCAAATTTTCGAGTGGGCACGGACTAATGTCTTTTCGACTTTCTGTATTTGCTGGGCAGCGCAGGCTGCTTTGTACTATTACTACGGGATTGAAAAAGAGCCCGTTGACAGCAAAGTCTTTGGTGTATTTGAACACCGGGTCAAAGACCCCAAGAACAAGCTGACCCGTGGTTTTGACGATGTCTTTTATGCTCCGCATAGTCGTCACACAACTATTGACGTTGCTGCTGTTGAGGCCTGTCGCAGTGTTGAAGTCCTTGCAGAATCACCAGAAGTTGGCCTGTACCTAGCGGCTTCGGCTGATGGACGCCTTGTCTTTGCCACCGGACACAGCGAATACGACACCGACACCTTAAAGCTCGAGTACGACCGTGATGTGGCAGCTGGTCTTGACATCGCGGTACCAGCAAATTACTTTGTTGATGACGATCCCGGCAAAGGAATTGTGGTGCGCTGGCGTGCTCATGCGAACTTGCTGTACAGCAATTGGCTGAATTACTGTGTCTATCAAGAAACGCCTTACGATTTAAGCGAGCTTAGTTAGGGTATTCACGCTATAATTGGCTGGTTATGAATACTGCTGTACACACAGAAACTACAAAGCCAAAGGAAGCATACAAAACGCCGCGTGCCGTCAAAATTGCGGACAGCACGCTGGACATGATTATCATTGCGATTATCCTGTTCATGCTGGCCTTTTCTGCTTTTGCCTACTGGGACGCAAACCAGGTGACCAATGCTGCGATGCCTGACCAATACGAGGCTTACAAACCAGGCGAGGACACCCTCTCTTTCGAGGAATTGCGGGCGATTAACCCTGACGTCTTTGGCTGGATTACCGTCTATGGTACCAACATTGACTATCCGCTGGTGCAGGGTCCCGACAACAGTTTCTATCTAAACCACACGGCAAAACGAGAGTTCGCGCTGTCTGGCGCCATCTTTCTTGATGTGGCAAATGACCGCAATTTCACCGACTTTAACAGTATTATTCACGGTCATCATATGGAGCAAGGGGCCATGTTTGGCAACCTCGACTTGTTTACTGACCGCGAATTTTTCGACAGTCGCATGTATGGAAACCTCTTCTTTAACGACAAAGACCATGGGCTGGAATTCTATGCCTTTATGGAGACCAGCGGCTATAACTGGCGAATCTTTAACCCAGCAATCACCG
>WREJ01000036.1 GCA_009779395.1 Coriobacteriia bacterium | reverse complement strand
CCGAGTCTGGCCACCTGGTGTGCTCTGTAAGAGCTTCTGACCAGCGGTGCTGACACCACTTTAAAGCCATACTCTCGTGCTAATTCTCCGTACTCTTCAAACAGTGCTGGTTCCAGATATTCTTGCACGGGATAGTGGTCCAAACTGGGTGCCAAATACTGTCCAATCGTCAGCACTTCGCAGCCTGCTGTGCGCAGATCAGCAAAAAGGCGCGTAAGCTGCTCTCTGGTCTCGCCGAGGCCTAGCATGATGCCTGATTTGCTGATGATGTGGGGGTTGTGCTGCTTGATTGCCGCTAGCAGGTCAAGCGATTGCTGGTAGTTGGCCTGCGCGCGTACCTGTGGATATAACTCCGCCACGGTCTCTATGTTGTGGCTAATCACCTTTGGCTGTGCTGCAGCGACCAGCGCAAGTGCCTCTGCGCTACCCTGAAAGTCGGGAATAAGAACCTCGATTGCCGTTGTGGGTGTCGCTTGCTTGATGGCGCAAATGGTGGCAGAGAAATGCGTTGCTCCACCATCTGGCAGGTCATCGCGTGTCACCGAAGTCACCACCACGTAGTTCAGACCCAGTTTTTGCACCGCCTGTGCTACGCGCGCCGGCTCGCTTGGGTCAAGACTTTTGGGCGGACCGTGGCTGACATTGCAAAAGCGGCAATTGCGTGTACAGACAGTTCCCATAATAAGAAAAGTCGCCGTTTTGCGCGAAAAACAGTCGGAATAGTTGGGACAATTTGCCTCTTTGCAGACGGTGTTCAGTCCTAATT
Organism: Coriobacteriia bacterium; assembly: GCA_009779395.1. Lineage (GTDB taxonomy): Bacteria > Actinomycetota > Coriobacteriia > WRKU01 > WQUG01 > WQVN01. The sequence continues at coordinate 8,477 of WREJ01000036.1, read as the reverse complement.
CTTTCAGCAGACCCTCGACTAGTTGCTGGTTGGGATCATTGCTGCGCGACAGGCGCAACCACGGCGGTTTGCGCAGCGGCAGCTTTCTTGCTTCAGCCTCTTGGGAAGTCGCATCAGTCAAAGACACTGGTCAGAAACTCCTCCCCTGTGATATCGCCCAGGTAGGGGCGCAGGTCCACACTCTGCAAAGCCGCCGCAAAATCTGTCCGTGTAAAAGGCAGACCCACCAGAGTCGCCTGCAGCTGCGCCACCGGAAGCGTGCCCAAAAAATCGCCGTGCAGCGCGCACTGCGCAACCACACCCTTGCGCACCTGAAAGTAAGCATCCAGCTTGCCTGCAGAAAAACGCTTGCTACTATGAGTCGTAAAAGGCGGAGTTTTCGCAAGCGTCCATTCTGGGTTGCCGTATTTTTCGCAGAAAATGCTTTCGATGTGTGGCAGGTCAGCGGCGGCGGTCTGGTATTCGCGCAAGCTAGCAAGACCACAGGACGCTGCCACCTGCAACAGGGCGCAGCGCAGATGCTGCAGAAACTGCTGCGCGCAGCAGTCTTGCAGCGCGCTGGCGTGGTCAGCGGCACCGTCTGTGGCGTAATCTTTGATGTTGCTCACACGACTACGGACTGAAGTGACAGCTTTGCTGCGAAACTTCTCGTCGTCAACACGCAGTAAATCTGCCAGCACCTCGAGATTTGTATCAAACAGCAAGGAAGCGTGGGTGCAGACCGCGGTACCACGCGCAAATTGTGCCATGCCGGCGATTTTTTTACCCACAAGCGCACCTTCTGACAGCACAATGTCGTTTCGCCCCTGCTGCTCTGTCGCAATTCCTAACTCGCGAAGAGCCGCGACTAGCAGCTTTGCACACTGCTCGCGGGCAGCAGCCTGTGGATAGGGGTCAGCAAGGTCAGCTGCGCCTGGCAACACTAGGCTGAACTGAACCGTTCCGGCATCAGTATAGATAGCACCGCCGCCACTGGGACGCCGCACCAGAGTAATACCCAGCGTGCGGGCACGTTTTTGGTCAAACTCCGCCAAGGGCAGTTGATACTGACCCACCATGACAGTAGGTTCAGTCTGCCACAGCAGCATCAGCGCCTCACTGCTCATACGCTGCTGCAAAAGGTAGTCCTCCTGCGCAAAATAGTACGCTGCATCACGGCGTGTCACCTGTCTTGCGCCCGTCACTCGTCTTTCTTGAGAAAAGGCGGTTTAACCACTGTTGCATCTGCTTTGCGCTTGCGGATGCCAACTTTTAGCTGCGTGCCCTCTGCGCTGTAGCGTGCAGGAACATAGGCGGTTGCGATTCCTGTCCCCAATGCCGGGGAGTGTGAACCACTGGCGATAGTGCCAATCTGCTCGTCACCGTCAAACACGGGAAAGCCAGTACGGGGAATGCCGCCGGTAACCGTCAGGTGCACCAGCTTTTCTGCCGTACCGTTTGCGCGTGCTTGTGCGACAGCTTCTTGTCCGATGTATCCCCTCTTTGCTGCGGGACACACCCAACCCAAGGCCGCCTCGATGGGGTTTCTGCTTCTGTCCATGTCACTGCCATACAGGTGGTAGCCCATCTCTAGACGCAGAGTATCACGCGCACCCAAACCCACCGGGGTCACATTGTCAAAAGACAGCAGAGCACGCCACACAGCAGGAGCATCTTCTTTGTGCATGACCAGCTCAACTCCGTCCTCGCCGGTATAGCCAGTTCGTGCGATAAGCACGCGCGCGCCACCTGTCAAATCAATCGCCGAAATATGAAAGCGCTCAGGAGGCTGCCAATCCGCATCTGTTGCTAGTTCTTTGATAACAGCAAGGGCTTCGGGGCCTTGCACAGCAATAAGGGCAGTTCTGTCAGACTCGTCATACAGGGTGACTTCTGTCGAGTCATCGGCAGCCTCATCAGCAGCAGCAGCAGTATCGTCGCCAGCAGCCGGCAGGTGTTGCTGCAACCACTCAAACACCGTCTCGCGATTGCTTGCATTAGCAATCAGCATAAATTCGGCACCGGTATTGTAGACAATCAGGTCATCGATGATGCCGCCATCTGTATCAAGCAGCAACGTATACTGAGCAGCACCCAAATCGCCAATCTTTTCTAGATCGTTGGTCAGCATGCGCTGCAAAAAGTCAGCAGCAGCTTCCCCACTGACACGAAAAGTTGCCATGTGTGACACGTCAAAAATGCCAACCTGCTCGCGTGTTGCAAGGTTTTCTTCGACAATGCCCTGATACTGCAGCGGCATCTCGAAACCAGCAAAGGGACTCATCGTGGCAGCGAGGGCAAGGTGTTCGTCATACAGGGGAGTTCTGGACAAACTCTCCTCCTGAGTACTGCCAGTGTTCTTGTCTTTGCTCATACTACTACCTTTCTGCTACCTGTCTGCTAGCTTTTCTGCTGTCGCCAGCGTTTAATCAGCAATCCGCCGCCACATTTTAACGGCGTTATAGTACCACTGCACCACAAAAAAGGGATTAGCAACGTCTTGGGTGGCAACCAGCGGCACCTGTGCAATCAGCCGCCCGCGCTGCGTAAAGGTCAGCCGCCCCAGCACGTCACCACGGCGCACCGGTGAGCGTGCATCCTCGTAAATCTCGACACTTTGCTCCACCGGACCTGCAAGGGCAAACACCGTCATCGAGGTATCTTCGCTTACGGCAACCTGAACGCTGCGGTCAAGAAAATTTGTCAGCGGAGCACGTCCAACAACGGTACCCTCCATCGCTAGTTGCTGACTGCGAAAGTGCGTAAAGCCAAAGTCGAGCAGCGCACGCGCCTCGAAAAAGCGGGTCAAATCCGCTTTTGTCCCAAGCACTATGGCATACAGTTCTCGCTCCCCGCGCTGCGCTGACATGATCACGCAAAATCCTGCATTTCTGGTGCGCCCCGTCTTTACTCCCGTGGCTCCGCTATAAGATTGCAGCAAAATGTTGGTGTTCTGCCAAAGGTGTAAGGCCATATTTGTCTGCGCCTGTGCTTCGATGGTACCAGCAACGGCACGAAATTCGGGCAAGGTCATCGCATAACGCGACAAAGTCGCCAGATCACGCACAGTCGAAAACTGCCCAGGGGCATCAAAGCCGGAAGGGTTTTTGAACTGCGTATTGCTCATGCCTAATTCCTGGGCACGCTGGTTCATCAAATCAACAAAGCTGCCGACATCACCTGACACCACAAGAGCAGCAGTTTGCGCGGCATCATTGCCCGACACCAGCAGCAGTGCCTGCAGTAATTGTTCGCGGGTCAGAACTTCTCCTTGCTGTGAAAGAACGCGCGGTTCATAGTAAGCAAGCGACAGGGCAGGCAGGGTAATCACTTCGTCTGCAGCAATGTTTTCGACAACCAACAGTGCCGTCATAACTTTTGTGAGCGCCGCAGGTGAGCGCTGCTCGTCAAAGTTGCGCGACCACAAAACACGTCCCTCCGAGGTCAGCAAAGCACCAGCAGACATACTGACCACGGGCATCAGTTCCTGCTGAATTCCAAATTCTTGCCAGGGTTCTCCGTCCAGTTTGTCATCAGGTTTTACCACCGACCCAAAGGCACGGGTTTCACCAGACACAGTCGCTGCAGCATAACTAGGATAGGCGCAAACAGCAAGGATTTGCGGTACCAGCAAAGCAAGCACCATACATGCAGCAGCGAAAGTGTTGCGCAAGGCCTTCATGTGTCAGCTATAACATCGCGCAGTCGCAGTGTCTACATACCATGAAACTACATACCATGAAAGACACTGTCACCCAGTACGCGAAAACCAGCAGCCTCGATGACTTCTTCTGCGTTGGGACACTTGAGGCGGCAAAAGTTAACTGCCTTTTTGGTCACTGGTTCGACCAGACAGTAAGAATAACTGATGTCAATACCAGCATCAGCAATAGCAGTAAACAGCGTGCCCAAAGCACCGGGAGTATCGGGGATCTCGACAGCAACAACATCTGTTGTTGTGACAGAAAAACCTTCTTCGCGCAAAGCCTTTACGGCGTCTTCTGTGCGGTCACAAATGATACGTGCTACACCAAAATCGCTGGTGTCGGCAACAAACAGAGCGTGCATGTTTATTTCCTGCTCGCCTAGACAATTTGCCAGTCTATTCAGTCGCCCCGGAGCATTTTCCAAAAATACCGAGAGTTGCTGTGCCATGCTCATCCTCCTCTTAGCTGCTGCTTTTTTACTCTGCTGTGCGTCTGTCGACCAGTCGAACAGCCTTGCCCTCGGTTCGCGCAATCGAATAGGGCTCGACAATGGACAGCTTGACGCTGACCGACAAAACACTGGCAATCGCCGTGCGCACCTCGATACTCAGCCGCTCGAGCGCAGAAATCTCGTCAAAGTCAAAGTTCGGTGACAGTTCAACGCGTACTTCCATCGCGTCCATGGCAGCCTCGCGCGTCAGCACAACCTGATACTGCGGTGCTAGCCGGTCAGTAAAGCCCAACAGCACCTGTTCAATCTGGCTGGGATAGACGTTGACGCCACGCACAATAATCATGTCGTCACTTCTGCCGGTGATGCGTTCAATTCGCTTGTGAGTACGTCCACAGCTGCACACGCCTGGCACAATGCGACTGATGTCGTGCGTGTTATAGCGCAGCAAAGCACTGCCTTGTTTGGCAAGGGTCGTAAAAACCAGCTCGCCGTACTGCCCGTCCTGGACGCACTCCCCCGTTTCGCGGTCAACGACCTCGACGTAGAACTGGTCCTCGTTTATGTGCAGGCCGTCTTTTGCCTGACACTCGAAGGCAACGCCTGGCCCCATGATTTCTGACAGACCGTAGATGTCGTAGGCGTCAATGCCCAGCTGTGCTTCGATTTGACTGCGCATGTTTTCTGACCAGGGTTCGGCACCAAAAATCCCAAAGCGCAGGGGCAAAGCCGCTAGGTCAACACCTTGGGCAGCTGCTTCTTCTGCCAGTAGCAGGGCATAACTGGGCGTGCAGGCAAGGCCGCCTGTCGACATCAAATCACGCAAGAACTGTATCTGGCGCTTTGTGTTCCCGCCCGATATAGGAATAACACAGGCACCCATCAATTCTGCACCGTAGTGCAGCCCCAGACCACCGGTAAACAAGCCGTAGCCATAAGCAACATGCAGAAAGTCATCGGCAGTTCCGCCTGCGGCGACAATCGCGCGTGCAACGCACTCTGCCCAGTTGGCAATGTCTTTGGTGGTGTAGCCAACCACCGAGATGCTGCCCGTTGTACCACTGGACGCATGAACGCGCACAATGTCGCGCGTAGGAGCAGAAAACATGGCATAGGGATAGGCAGCGCGCAGATCGTCTTTGGTCGTAAAGGGCAGCTGTGCCAAATCAGCAAGCGACTGTAGTGCGAACGGGTCAATACCTGCCTGGTCAAACTTGTGCTTATAGACAGGTACCGCTTGATACAGATGCGGAACTAGCTGCCGCAACTGGTCTTGCTGCAGAGCCTGCAGCTGGGCGGCGGGCATGCTTTCGACACTGGGATTATACTGATGGCTCATGGACCTAATCTCCCTAGCGATGTATTCTCTTTGTAGTCTGGCAGAACATCCCAATTGTCCCTATTCGGGTCCAGTCGGTGGTGGGGGTGGTGCAGGGGAAGGTGCTGCGGGTGCTGGTCGGGTTCCTATGCGCACGATTTCATTGGTGGTTCGGTACCAGCTGGTAAAGGTCTGCTGTCTGACAACTGTCTCGCCGCGTCGTACCGTGTAGTAGACGTTGACGGTGCCGCCACGCACGCCGCGTGTTTCAACAACGCGGGTACCCTCGGGCAGGGTGTTGTCCCGTACCTCGCTTGTGCTGTAACTGTTGCGCCTGAACTCGCCGGTACTTATGTTGATAGTATAGCCAGGTTTAACTCCGTAAAAGCTGACCGTAGCCGCCGAACCCGTTGCCGACGAGACAATCAAAATGTGATTGTCCAGGGTATTTTTAAAGGCAAAGTCAGGACCACCACGAGCAACAGCAGCATCGCGTCCCAGCGGGTACTGGCTAATCAGCGATGAGTGACTAACACGATTGGTTATCTGCACGCCAGCAAGCAGAGCCGTATTAAACAGGGTGGATGAAACCTGACAGATGCCGCCGCCGACAGCCGTTGACATCTCACCCCCAACGATGACACCCGCCTCGCGAAAACCGTCAGCTGCTGTGCGCTGACCAGTGGTCTGATTAAAGCTGAAAACTTCACCCGGTGCCACAATGGTACCGTTAAGTATGCGAGAAATCAGCTGAATATTGTGAGTACGTCCAGAATTGCCCGCAGGAAAGGGTATAGTAAAAGTCGAGATTTGCTCGCGGATGCCCATGGCCTGCGCACCCTCGGTGGTCAGTGCTGGTTCGATGTCGCGCATGGTAACAGCAACACTACGAGCAGCAACATTCTGGTCTACCAAAGCGGCAGCCAAATCACGCGCAAGCTGCTCTGAGTCAACACCCGATCCATTTTCCGAGGGATGTATGATGACCTGTCCACCTGACACCGAAAAACGTGCATCAACCGGTGGTCTGCCTACCTCTGCGCCCAGACGGCTGACAATACGCTCGGTGACTGGCTCAACAGCAATGTAAGCCTCGAGCCATACCTCAGTTGTTGGTGATGCCTCGCCCGAAAGCAGTATGGCACTGTCTGCCTCGAGTTCATCGCTGCGCGCAAAAGCAATCAGCGCAATGATGTCCTCTGTGTCAAAGTTCCAGCTTTTGTCGTTGTAGCGAACGTCAACAGGCAGAGTAATCGCCCTATTTGCGCTGCGAGCAGCACGCTGGGCGGCTTCATCGCCAATGTCACGATAATCTATCTGGGCGGGGGCTGTGATTGTCAAATCCTGCGCCAGAATCGCATATGCCATCAAGACGACTAGTTCTGTTTCGTCCAGACAAATCCCGTCACTGCCACTTTCGATGACAAACTGACCGTTTTGCAGGAGAACTTTTGAGTCAACTGGCACCACGTTGATTGCTTGGCGCAAAGGCTCGAACCTTTCGACAGCTATTTCTTCGTCAACAATCGGCTTTAAATCAAGCTGATGCGCCTCGAAATAACTGAGAAAACGGTCGCGAATCGAGATGAGAATATTGTCGTCTCGACCAAAGTGATAGGCAGCCTCGACGGCTGCAGTTGTGTCAAAACTCAAACCGATTTCGTCAGCCAGTAGGTACCATTGACTGTTCTGAACCTCTTGCTGCACCCCCTGGGCCTTGGGCGCATCAGCAGCAGAGTAGCTGACCTGCACTGGCTGTGCTGCGTAGTTTTCTAGGCGCAGACCCAGATATTCGGCAGCATCGAGCGGCGTTTTGCCACCGATTTCGATACCGCTGGCAATGACGTTTTGGTGAATCTTGCCCCACGAGGCAATGTAGTCATAGGTGATAAGCCCTGCCAGCACAATGACGACAACTGCAACGGGGATACCAAACTGCATCAGACGTTTCTTGCGCTGACGCCTTTTTTCGGCAAGCTGCTGACTTTCCTCTTGCTTTAGGTTGCTACCACGCGCTAGCTCGAGGCTTTGGTCATACTCCGCATTTGCATCAGCATGACGATCCTCGTACAGCACACTTTTCAGCAGTTCTTGTTCAGTCAACTTGATAGTCATTGTTGCGCTTCTTCTTGTCGCACCTTAATCAGCACCTGCGTCCCATCCCAAATATAAACCACCAGCGTAATAAAAGAAAAGACCAGCCCCAAATAAACAAACCAAATCCACAGCAAGTAAGGCTCGGAGGAGAATCCCGGCAAGGCGGGGGAGTTTGTCCATCCCAGTCCCCTCTCGACCATTCCAATGCCTGAAATCAGTCCGGCAAATCCTACCAGTAGTGCAGTCGTGGTCATCTTTCCAATATAGCGTATTTTTATCTCGACGACCGTAATTCGGCGCACAATTGCAAGTCCTGACAGCAAAAAGAAGTCCCGAAAAATAATAAATGCCAGTACCCAGGTGGGTAGCTTGCCGACAATAAACAGACCCACAACACCACAAGCAAGCAGCAGACGGTCGACCAGCGGGTCGATAGCCTTGCCAAATTCGGTGACGGTATTGGTGCGCCGCGCAATGTAGCCGTCCAATAGGTCGGTTACTCCTGCAAGGGCAAAAAGCACAAATGCCAGAATGTTGAATCTGCCGTCAATCAGCAGAAAAAAGACCAGAGGAACCAAGAGCAAGCGAATAAAGGTGATGACATTAGCCAAAGTCACAATACGCTCGGGTTTTTTAGGAAGAATGTGCGGTGAAGTTTCGGGATTTTTGGAAGGAGTTTTCTCGGATATTTCCTGCGAACAGCTGCCAGCATGGTCGCTAGCCACTGGCTGGGATACGGATTCGTTATGGAGCACAGAAAATGTCATGCTACTACCATAACGAAGTCTCCATCGCTATACCAGTACTTCTACGCCTGCTGAAATAAATTTGTTGACTAATTCAGGCACGGTTAGTGCTTTTTTCTGCTGACCGCTTGCCTCAAAGATTATTTCGCCCTCACGCATCATCAAGAGACGATTGCCGT
>WREJ01000035.1 GCA_009779395.1 Coriobacteriia bacterium | reverse complement strand
TTTGTCGCGCGGCAGGGTAAAGGTGTCAATCATCAGCACCGGACCTTTGGCGGCAGCGTAGTAGGCAGCCATGACACCGGCAGGACCGGTGCCCACAACCAAGGTCGTTACGTCCCGCATTTCTGTCACCTGTCGATTCCTCTCGCTATCTGTGCTTACGTAATCAGCAATTGTACCAGCGCGAATACGACAACTCCAGCCAGAGTTCCCCCGATGAAACTCTTGGTGAAGTAGTAGGTCAGCATGGCAGAGAGTGCTCCATAAATGCCAGGGTTTAGGTAGAGCGCAGTCGTAGCAAGGTTCTGCGTTTCGCTTGTCTCTACTGCAAAAGCAGCGTTCAGCGCGGGAATCATGACTTCGGTGGCAACCAGTGCGCCCATGACCGCAATAGGCATGTAGGACAGCCAGCGCATCAAAGGACGGGGGATAGCAAGCCGTGTCAGTACCGCCAGGGGCAGAAAGCGCAAGCCAAAATTCAGCAGACACATGCCAAAGATAAGCCCCCAGATTGCCGCAGAAGAAGTCAGTTCCATTAGTGGACCTCCTCCTCTGCACAGGCAGCTTCTGTTGGTACAGAGTCGTCACTGTCTTTAAAGATCAGCACAGCAATTGTTGCTGCAACAAGGGCGGTGATGACGGTAAACCAATATATTTCAAGCCCCAGACCCAGGCGCGTCAGACCGTAGAGCGTCAGGGCGATGAGGGCTGCTATCAGACCGCAGTAGACTTGCTTGCGGTTGCTTGCCAGCGCGACAAAAAGGGCAGCGTACATGGCAGGCATGGCGAAATAGATGCCAAAGGCTGACAGGTCACCCAGAAACTGCGCACCGACTGTCCCCAGTGTTGTTCCAAAAATCCAGCCGATCCAGCCAATGGCACCAACGCCCATCATGCTGCTTGGACTGGCGCGCAGCTCGCGGATTTCTGCACTGTTAATGGCGAAAGCTTCGTCGGTTGTGCTAAAACCAATCCAGGCAAGTGTGCGGTACTTCAGCCCCTGAAGATGTGGCGACAGGGTCGCGCTGAACAATATGTAGCGCAGATTCACGATGGTCGAGGCAAGCACGCTTGCTGCCACTGACTCGCTAAGGACAAGGGTCGTCAGTGCCACAAATTGCCCCACACCTGAAAGCGCAAGGGCAGAAGCCAGCACCGCCTGCAGGGGAGTAAATCCATAGTTGCAGGCAAGGATGCCATAGGCAAGTCCCACAGGCAAATAGCCCAGAAAAATGGGAAAACCCGAGCGCAGTCCCGCAAAGAATTGCTTCATCTCGACATTGTTTCGTATAGTATCCAGAAAAACCATGAAGTAGATAGTAGCACAGCAGTCAGGCAGCAGGTGAGAGGGGGGGATAAAGGGAGGAATACAGGTCGTCCTCTGCTTGCCCTGTGCTTTGTGACTTATGTTACTGAGTACTTGCTCATTATTTGCTCAGAGGCAGGGGTGCAGGGCTATAATGGTAGAGGGTTATGTGGTGCGCTGCACCGTCACGAGTTATCGAAATAGGAGACAGAATGGCTTTTAATGACTTATTTCTGCGTGCTGCGCGTCTGGAACAGACCGAGGCAACGCCAGTATGGATGATGCGCCAGGCTGGGCGCTACATGAGCGAATACCGCGAAATTCGTGCCACGCGCAGCTTTCTCGAGATGTGCTATGACCCCGATCTTGCAGTTGAAATCACCTTGCAGCCTGTTGATTTGATTGGCGTTGATGCGGCGATTTTGTTCAGCGACATCTTGGTATTGTTCCCCGGCATGGGACTAGACCTCGAATTCAAATCGGGAGTCGGACCGGTGATCAACAACCCCATTCGCAGCACGGCAGATGTGGCAGCCTTGCGCCCAAGTGACCCCCAGCGCGACACGTCCTATGTCATGGACGCACTGGGCATTGCACGCCATGAACTGCGCGACAAGGTGCCGCTGATTGGCTTTAGCGGTGCGCCCTTTACCCTCGCAAGTTATGCGATTGAGGGGCGGGGTACACGCGAGTTTCAGAACTGTAAGTCATTTATGTGGAACCAGCCCGAGGGCTGGGACATGCTGATGAGCATATTCACGACCTCGATTATTGACTATATGTGTGCACAAATTGATGCGGGCGCACAAGCCCTGCAGTTGTTTGATTCCTGGGTTGGTTTTGTCTCGCCACGTGACTACGAGCAGCGCATTTTGCCCTACTCAAAGCAGGTGCTCGATGCCGTTGTTGCCCACGGCAAGGGCAAGGCAGATGACGGCGGGGACGTGCCCATCATTCATTTTGCCAACGGAGCAGCGGCGATGATTGACCTGGTGCAGCAGGCTGGTGGCTCGATTATCGGCCTGGACTGGCGACTGGACATGAAGCGTGCGGTGCAGTTAATTGACCCTCGCTTTGGCATTCAGGGCAACATTGATCCGGTGGCCCTTTTTGCCAGTGATGCAGAAATCAAGGCACAGGTCATCGACATTTTGACGGCAGTTGGCAAGCGTCCTGGTCACATCTTTAATCTGGGTCACGGCATTCACAAAACGACTGACCCCGATAAAGCACGCTTTTTTATTAAGGCCGTCCAGGAAGAATCACGAAAGATTCACGCATGAGAGAGCGATTGAGTGGCGATATCGAATACTTGCGTACCCTTGTACGCGGCGTATTCAATCTCACCACTCACTCATCTCTCTCACGTACGAATCAATGCTGGCGGGTGTGATGGATGTCACGACAGACAAAGTTGGTGTGCTGCTGGTAGGCTTTGGTGGTCCTCGTTGTCTGGACGAGGTTGCCCCGATGCTTGCGCGTATTATGGGTGACACTCCGCCGCCCGCAGTTCTTGCGGCAGCGCAGAAAAAGTACGCGGCTATTGGTGGCGCGTCTCCCTTGGTACCGATTGCGCACAATCTGTGTCAGCAACTGCAAGACGCTCTGCAAAAAAGTACCTTGGCAGAGTCCGTCCAGTGCGTACAGGCGGGTATGTGTTTCACCGACCCCAGCATTGCTGAAGGTCTTGCTGCTTTGGCGACTGCGGGTTGTTCGCGTGTCATCTATCTGTCGCTGACTCCCTTTGAGTCCTGGGCGGCCTGGGCATTTCCTGCCCAGCAGGTCCGCGCAGAAGCTGCGCGTGTCGGCATTGATGAAGTAGTCGTTGCTCCTACCTTTGGGCTGACGGATGCCTATCTGTCAGCATATACGCAGCGCACTGACGCTGCTCTTGACGAGGGCTGCCAGGTGATTTTTGTTGCACATTCGCTGCCCCTTACTGGCAAGCATGAAACTGCCGACCACTACCGGGCGCAGTTTATGCAGGCAGGCACAAAAATCGCACAACATCTTGGGCTGCCTGACAATCGATTCAGCTTTGCTTATACCTCGACGTCAGGTCGTGGCGGTCTGTGGCTGGCACCAACCTTGACTGAATGTCTTGACCAGCTTGCTGCAACAGGCGCCAAGCGTGCTCTGGTCTGCCCCTTAGGTTTTGCGACCGATCACATGGAAGTCCTCTACGACATTGACCACAGTGCCGCAGGCCATGCGCACAGTCTTGGCTTAGACTTTCTGCGCACGCCGACCCTGGCAAGTGAACAGTCGATTGACCCGCTGCTTGTTGCAGCACTGATGGACTGTATTCAAAAGGCTGCCTGTCATGACTGATAAGCGAGCGATTGCTGGTCGTACTCCGCCTGCTGCTAATGCAGCGCGGCCGCTGCATGTTGCGATTATTGGTGCGGGTATTGCAGGTCTTGGTGCTGCTTATCAGCTAAAGCACATTGCGCAGGCAAGCGAGCAGGACATCACCTACGCGGTCTACGAGTCTGATGGGCGTATTGGTGGGCAGCTGTGGACTGACCGGCCGACTTTGCCCTGTGGCAGAACAGCGATTGCCGACGGGGGCAGCGATTCGTATCTAAGCAGCAAGCACGCAGCGATGGCGCGTGTGGCGCGTCTGCTGGGTATCGAGGACCAGCTAATTGGCACTGATGACAGCACTAAGCAGACTTTTATCGTCAAGGGTGGGGCGCTGGTGCCGTTGCCCGATGGCATTATGCTGTTTGCTCCGACCAAGGTATTACCACTAATAACAACTAAACTGTATTCCTGGCCGGCGAAATTTCGCATGGCGGCAGATGTGGTATTGCCGCGCAAAAAGCTTGCCCCAAACGAGGACGAGAGTATTGGATCTTTAGTCAGACGTCGTTTGGGGCGCGAATGCCTCGACCGTCTGGCAGAACCGCTGGTTGGTGGCATCAACGGCTCTGACCCAAAGACCATGTCAACGCGCGCCGTCTATCCAATGCTGCTTGCTATGGAACAGCAGTATGGCTCGCTTATTCGTGGCTTTCTTGCCCAGCGCAAAAAGGCCGAAGCGGCACGGGCAGCAAGCAGTGGCACAGTCAGCCGTACTTTTTTCAGTTCCTGTCGCAAGGGTCTCGATGACTTTACGAATGCACTGGCTGCAGCTATTGGGGAACAGCACGTCCACACCAGCACACCAGTGACGGCTATTAAGCGCACAGCAGAGGGACGCTATCAGCTAAGCATCCGTCGCGAGGCAGCTACAGGCATCGTGCGTCACAGTGGCATCATCTGCGATTATGCAAGCTGTGCAGATGCTGCTGAAGGTCTGTCTGAAGTGCTTTACGCTGACGCTGTCATAATCACGGCTCCTGCTTGGGTTGCGGGTGAATTGCTTGCTGATCTGACACCACCTGCTGCAGAAATCCTCTCTGACATTCCGCATTCGTCCTGCGCGACCATTATCACGGCTTTTGACAGCGCAGATGCACCCTTTGCGCGCAACTGGCATGGCATACTGGCACCGGGCATCGAAGACCAAAAGGTCACGGGTATCTCGCTGATGTCTTCCAAGTGGTCAGGTCGCGCTCCGGCAGATTCAGTGCTGCTGCGTGGTTTTGTTGGTGGTGCGCGTGACAGTGCAACGCCTTATTTGCCCGACGATGAACTGATAGAGTTAGCACGCAGTACCTATGTCACGCTGCTGGGATTGCAGCCGCAGGCACAGCCTACTTACGCTAAGGTCTTTCGTTTTCCGCGTGCGATGCCACAGTATATTGTTGGTCATCTGCAGCGCATGGACGTACTCAACCAGCATCTGGCACAGCAAAAGGGGCTTGCCCTGGGTGGTGCGGCTTACACGGGCGTTGGTGTACCCAACTGCCTTGAAAGCGGCGAGCGTGCGGCACTAAAAGTACTTGCTGACCTGAACATCGTCCTTCCCAAAGAGCAGACACCCCAAAAGCAGGCGCGATGACAAAGCATATTGTTATCATCGGTGGTGGTATTACTGGTCTTGCGGCAGCGTATTTGCTGGAACGTGCCAAGCGTGCTGGTGTCGATTGCAGCTACACGCTGCTCGAGCGCGATACGCGGGTGGGGGGCAAGGTGGCGGGAGAGTACGTCCAGGACCCCCAAGGCGGCGGACGCTACATCATTGACGGTGGACCTGACTGTTTTAGCGCGCACAAGGCAGGGGCGCGGCGCATGACGACCCTTCTGGGGTGCGAGGACGACTGGTTGCCCAGCAACGAAGCCAAAAAGAAGGTCTATATTTACCGTGACAATCACCTGCATGAACTGCCTGCTGGTTTTCGTATGTTTGTTCCGACTCAGCTAAAGCCGCTTTTGACAACAAAGTTGCTCTCAGCAGCGGGCAAACGAGACATGCTGCGCGAACTTACCCTGTCCCGACGAGACTGGGCAGCAACAGGACAGTCTGCTTGTGGCAGTGGGGACGCACGCCGCGATGAATCGCTCGAATCCTTTGTTGTGCGTCGCTTTGGGCGCGAGGTGCTGGATTACCTGGCAGAGCCTTTTATTGGTGGCGTACACGCATCAGACCCAGCAGATATGTCGCTTGCAGCAACCTTTCCGCAGTACCTTGACCTAGAGCAGCAGTATGGCAGCGTGATTCGGGGAACACGCGCCGCAGCATCTGCTCGTGCTGCAGCTGCAGCGGCAGCCAAGGGACACACTAATGGACAAACTCCGCAGAAAAATATCTGGGGCAACACCGTTTTTGCCAGTTACAAGCAGGGTATGCATGAGCTGACCGATGCTATTGCGCAGCAGGTTGCTGCTCATATTCATACGGGTGTTAAGGTCACGCGGCTGCAGCGGACGTCTGACGGTAGTTATCAGCTAGAGATCGAACACGAGACGACCAGCAGCCCCTATCACCGCACTGCTGCTGCAGGTGCTGTGGACAGTCTTGCTGGTGATGGTGGTGGCGAGCGCAGCACACAAAGTGTCTACTGTGGCATCCTTGCCAAGCAGCAGCAAGTACTGCCGAGTACTCTGCAGGCAGATGCTGTCATCATTGCAACCGAGTCTTTTGCCGCAGCACAGCTGACCTGTGACATCGACCCCGAATTGTCAGCAGCCTACGCTGGTATTCCTAACCTTAGCTCGGCGACCCTGTCCTTTGCGTTTTGCGAGAGCGACCTGCCACAGGGTCGTGCTGATGGCTTTGGCGTGCTGGTGCCAGAAATCGAAAAACGTGACCTGCTAGCAGCATCATGGTCATCTACCAAGTGGCCGGGTCGTGCACCTGATGGCAAAATACTGATTCGTGGCTTTGCTGGCACTCCTAAAAATCAGGCGATTATGGACGCATCTGACGAGCAGCTTATCGCGACAGTACTGGATGAGCTGTGCCAGGTGATGAACATACCGCAGAAGGCTCAACCGCTGTTTGCTCGGCTGTATCGCTGGACGCTGGGCATGTCACAGTATAAAATGGGTCATCTCGACCGCGTGCAGACCATCGAGGCGCGCACGGCGGCGACCAGAGGGCTTGCTTGTGCGGGCGGCTGCCTGCGCGGCGTGGGCATTCCCAACTGCATTGATGGGGGCGAGGCGGCGGCGCGTAAAATTCTGGCGGAGTTTGACCTGCACTACCACGACGACCAGACTGCCACCGTAGGCCGCAGTACGGACACAAAGAACAGCAACGGAGACTAACTATGCTCGCAGAACGTGCACTATCGATAGGGACGCGCGTCCTTAACAAGAACTACCTAAGTGGTGATGTCGGCGCAGATGTTGACATGCTGCCTGCCGCAGAACCTGACAAGATGTATATGCTGTACGTTCATATTCCTTTTTGCCGTCAGCTGTGTACCTATTGTTCTTTTAATCGCTTTTACTTTAAAGAAGACCGGACGCGTGCCTATTTTGTATCGCTGCGCCGTGAGCTAGAGATGGTGAAAGAACTGGATTACCGCTTTGGGGCGATGTACATTGGTGGCGGCACGCCGACGGTACTTTTGGACGAACTCTGCGACATTATTGATTATGCAAAGCAGTTGTTTCCTGACATTAAAGATGTCTCGACCGAGACAAATCCTGCGGATTTGGGTGACGAGCTCTTTGACGCGCTGATGCCGCGTGTTGCGCGTCTGTCGGTGGGCGTGCAGAGTTTTGACAACGACCTGCTGCAGCAAATGAGCCGCATCAAGACAACGGGAACAGCAGAAGATACGCTGGCGGCTGTGCAAAGCACCCAGGGCAAGTTTGACTCTTTTAATGTTGACATGATTTTTAACTTTCCCTCGCAGACCTTTGCCATGCTGCAGCGTGACCTAGAACTGGTCAAGCAGACGGGCTGCAATCAGACGACCTTTTACCCGCTGCTTGCAAGTCCTTTGCGCCGCAAGCAGATGGCACAGGCGGTTGGTGCCGTTGACTACTCACGCGAATACGAAATGTACAAGATGATTTGCGATGACCTTTATGGTGCGGGTTTTGTGGGGTCCAGTGCCTGGACCTTTAGTGCCTGCAAAGACATGATTATTGACGAATACATTGTTGACTTCCCCGAATATGTGGGCATAGGCTCGGGGGCGATGTCGTACTTGCGCGGACAAAACTACACCAACACTTTCAGTTTGCGGCAGTATCACGAGGCGATTGCAAAAGGCACGATGCCCATCGCGACCATGACCCAAGGGTCAAAAAGCAAGGTCGTTGACATGCGCTACTACTTTGCGACCAAGCTGTTTGGCTTGCGCCTGGACAAACAAGAGTTCCGCGACCGCTTTGGCGTTGACATTGCCAGAGGTCTGCCCGTCGAGATGACCTTTATGCGTGCAGCCGGTGCTTTTGCCACCGACGATGACAAAGAACTGACCCTGACAGCAAAGGGACGTTATCTGACGCTGGTCATGATGCGCGAGACTCTGGCTGGTTCGAACGATCATCGTGACCAGATGCGCGCAGAACTGGATCCCGCGGAGCATAAAGAGTTGCTGGACGAAGAGAGCAATAGCTAGAGCACCTCACCAATTTTTGTGGCGGAGTTTGTCCATAACTGTCCGCGCAAAGGTTGGGAATTTCGCTAAATCATGAACATCCTGAGGAAGTACGACCACGGGTGCTACAATTTTTGCTACACCAGAGTATGGTGTGTTTGTACGTGAAATGACTGCCAAAACCACTAATTAGGCAGATGACACTGGTACAAGAAACGAGGGCAATCATGACCGCCAAACGCCATACTCCCAAATTCCGTTGGGGTGGGGGGCTCTCAGAAAAAACTAAACGAGCGCAGCTACTGGCAGTAATTTTTCTTCTTGCACTACCCTTTTTAGCAGCAGCGAATTCCTCGGCGCTTCAGTCTGTCGTAAGTCCCGTCATCACACAAGTTCAAACACTGTTTTCACCAGCAGATGATGTGTTGGTATCCAACGAGGCACCAGCTGTAGTTACAAGTGGCTTTTCACCCTTCAGTTCTTCAGGCATTCGACCTGAAGCAACAACCTTCGCTGCAGGAACCAACTTCTCCCTTGCTATCAGATCAGATGGTACTCTCTGGGCATGGGGAAGTAATGCAAATGGCATGACAGGACTGGGTACTGACACAGGCTTTCAAACAAGACCTGCACAGGTAGGTACTGGTACTAACTGGACAGCAGTGTCTGCAGGAAGAGAACACTCCCTTGCTCTGCGATCAGATGGTACGCTCTGGGCATGGGGAAGTAATGCAAATGGCATGACAGGACTAGATACTGCCACAGGCAATCAGCTAACACCAGCACAGGTAGGGACTGCTACTAACTGGAAGTCTATCTCTGCGGGAAATATTCACTCTCTTGCCATTGCAACAGATGGCACGCTCTGGGCATGGGGATGGAACTTAGATGGCAGAACAGGACTGGGCACTGACGCAGGCATTCAAACAACACCTGCACAGGTAGGTACGGCGACTAACTGGACAGCGGTATCTGCAGGAACGAGTCACTCCCTTGCTCTGCGATCAGATGGTACGCTCTGGTCGTGGGGAGCTAACACAGATGGCGCAACAGGACTGGGTACTGACACAGGCAATCAAACAACCCCGCTGCAAGTAGGAAGTGCTACTAGCTGGACGCAGCTGTCTGCAGGA